>JAEZEU010000054.1 GCA_023432885.1 Pseudomonadota bacterium
ATCAGGTGGCCGAGGCGATGCCGGGCCTCGAGGTCGAAAGCCTCGGTGGCAAGGGCCGCTTCCGCAAGGACAAGATCGCCGAGCAGGTGTTCTACCAAGGGCCGTCCACCAACACGAACAAGTACGACTTCCCGACGCTGGCTTCGGTCGACACCTTCCAGGCCGAGCAATTGCAGAAGCCGCCCGGTGCGGATTTCTGGGAGTGGATCAAGACTGCGAAAATGCCGGTCTGAGGTATGACCGAGCTTGTGGACGTCATTCTCGGCGGGACGTTCCACGCCGCGGTCCTGTTCCTGGTCGCTGCGGGGCTGCAGCTCGTGTTCGGCGTGCAGAAGCTCGTCAACCTTGCCTGCGGCTCCTTCTATGCGCTGGGCGCGTATTTCGGTATCACGGCGGTCGGCCTTGCCATCAAGCTAGGCATGCCGCCGCTGTTGTTCTTTCCGGTGCTGGTGCTGGCCGGACTTGCGATCGGTCTCGTCGGGCTGCCCATCGAGCGGGTGCTGCGCACGATCTACCGGCGTGACGAGAGCTATCAGTTGCTGATCACCTTCGGCTTCCTCCTGATGTTCCAGGACGCGTTCCGCTATCTCTGGGGCGCCACCCCTCGCACCATGGACAACGTCTATCTCGTCTATGGCACGGCGGATCTGCTGGGCGTGCGGGTGCCGACCTATAATCTGCTGGTCATCGCCGCCAGCATCGCGATTGCAGCCGGGCTCGGATTCTTTCTCGAGCGGACCAGGACCGGGCGCATCGTGCGCGCCACCGCCGAGAACCGCGACATGGCCGAGGGGCTCGGCGTCAATGCCTCGAAGATCTTTGCGCTGGTGTTCACCGTCGGCTGCATGCTGGGCACTGTCGGCGGCGCGCTGGTGGTGCCGTCAGGCGCCGCATCGCTCGAGATGGCGGTCGAGCTCGTGGTGGAGTCCTTCGCGGTGGTGGTGATCGGCGGGCTCGGCAGCATGCGCGGGGCCATCGTCGGCGCGCTGATCGTCGGCCTGATGCGCGCGGCATCGATATCGCTGATGCCGGAAATGGAGATGCTGTCGGTCTACCTGGTCGTGGTGGTTGTGCTGATCGTTCGTCCCGCGGGCTTGTTCGGGAAGGCCACCGCGTGAGCATCCCCTCGGTCGACATCGCTTCGCCCCCCGTGTCGCGCACGATGCCGCGCGTCAGCGGGCTATGGGTGCTGCTCGCCTTGCTTGCCGTGATGGCGGTGCTGCCTCTCTTTGCTTCTCCCTATGCACTGATGCTGATGCTGCCCTTCATGGGCTACGGCATCGCGCTGCTGGGCTTCAACCTGCTGTTCGGCACCACGGGGCTGCTGTCGTTTGGCCACGCAATGTTTCTCGGCGTCGGCGCCTATACGGCGGCCGCGCTGACATCGAAGTTCGGCGTGAAGAGTTTTGAGCTGCTGCTGCTGGCGGCGGCGCTCGGTTCCGGCCTGATCTCGCTTGTCGTCGGCGTGCTCTGCGTCCGCTACACCCGGATCTTCTTCGGCATGCTGACGCTGGCGTTCGGCATGCTGTTCCACTCCTTCCTGTTCAAGTTCTACGCCATCACCGGCGGCGATCAGGGCATGCGCGTGCTGCGCCCGCTGCTGCTCGGCATGGAGTGGCGCGGCGGCAAGACTGCGTTCCTGACCGGCCCGTTCTACTACTATGCGTTGGTGCTGTTCGCGCTGCTGGGCGTTGCGATGTGGCGCATCACGGAATCGCCGTTCGGCCTGCACCTGAAGGCAATCCGCGAGAATGCGGGCAAGGCCGCCTATGTCGGCGTGCAGATCTTCCGCATGCGGCTCGCCGCCTTCGTGATCTCGGCGGTCTATGGCGGCATCGGCGGCACGATCCTGGCCGTCACCACGGGGCTGGCCGATCCGGAGCTGGCGTACTGGACTCATTCCGGCAACCTCGTGTTCATGGCGGTGCTCGGCGGCAGCGGCACCTTTGCGGGCCCTGCGATCGGTGCGCTGGTGTTCGTGCTGCTGCAGGATTACGTGATGTCGGTGACGCAATACTGGCGCTTCGTGATGGGCGGCGTGCTGGTGCTGCTCGTCGTCTTCCTGCCGCAAGGCCTGTCCGGCGCGGTGGGATTCCTCGCAGGCAGGCGCAACGGAGGGCGATGAGATGCAGCCGGACCGCGCCGCCAGCGCCGAGCCCCTGTTCGAGACCATCAACGTCACCAAGCGCTACGGACCGTTTGTCGCCCTTAGCGATGTATCTTTCCGGGTGAGCGACGGCGAATTCGTCTCCATTGTCGGACCGAACGGCGCCGGCAAGACCACGCTGGTCAATGTCGTCACCGGCCTGTTACGCCCGACAGTCGGCGAGGTGCGCTTCCTCGGCCGCGACATTGCCGGCGTCGGCCCGGTGGAACTGGCGCGGCGCGGCATGTCGCGGGCCTTTCAGCTCGTCAACATCTTTCCGGCACTGACGGTGCGGGAAACGCTTGCGGTAGCCGTAGCGTCGCGGCTGCGCCGCATCGCCAATCCCTTCCGCTCGCTGCGGCGGGACCACGTGCTGCAGGCCGATATCGAACGGGTGGCCGAGGTGCTTGGACTGCGCGGCAAACTCGACGCCGTAGCCTCGACGCTTTCGCAGGGCGAGAAGAAGCTGCTCGACATCGCCAGCGCCTTTGCGCTCAATCCGACCGTGATCCTGCTGGACGAGCCGACCAGCGGCGTTTCGACCGGCGACAAGCACGCCATCATGGAGGTGCTCGTTACCGCCGCCAGGGCGGCCGGCGTTCGCGCCATCGTCCAGGTCGAGCACGACATGGATCTTGTCGAGCGCTACTCGCACCGTATCGTCGCACTGCAAGCAGGTGCGGTGCTGGCCGACATGCCGCCCGATGCGTTCTTTGCGGACCCCGCGATGATCTCAGCCGTGGTCGGGACCCGTCCGCAAGCGAAGAGGGCGCACTGATGCTGGATCTGTCGAACCTCAAGGTCGATATCGAGGGCAGCCGCATCCTCAATGGCGTCAGCCTGACGGTCGGGGCCGGCGAACTTGTCTGCCTGGTCGGCCGCAACGGCGCCGGCAAGACCACGACGTTCCGCAGCATCATGGGCTATCGCCGCCCGCTCTCGGGCAGCATCACCTTCGATGGCGCCGACCTGACCCGGCTGCCGACCTGGCGGATCGCGCAGGCCGGCATCGGCTTCTCGCCGGAGGAGTCGGAGGTCTATGCCGATTTGACGGTCGAGGAGAACATCGAGCTCTCGACCTGGACACGGCCGTCCGGCCGCGCAGCCAGCGTGCGCATCGAGGAAGCCTACAAGGTATTCCCGAAGCTCAAGCAGTATCTGGCGCGCGGCGGCGCGCAACTGTCCGGCGGCGAGCGCAAGATGGTCTCGATCGCCCGCGCGCTGACGCTCGACCCGAAACTTCTGCTGCTGGACGAGCCGTTCGAGGGCCTGTCGCCCGCCATCATACCCCTGATCGCGGAAGGCGTCGCCTCGATCCGCGCCATGGGCAAGGGCGTGCTGATGGCGGAATCCAACGTGCACCACATTCCTGAGTATGCAGATCGCATCTATGTCCTGGAGCGCGGCGAGGTGATGTTTTCGGGCACGCTGGCGCAGGCCCACCGTGATCGCAACGTCATGCGGGTGATCGCGGGGCAGGTCGAGACCGCCTCATGACGCGGGTCGCGATGCCGAACCACAGGAGAGCAGCATGAAACGCTATGTCGGAGACCGCACCATCGACGGCGTGAAGGTGACCGTCGACGGCACGCCGCTCGATCCCGCCACGGGCGTGGCCGAATACACCAAGAACGGTTTTGAGTGGAGCTATGAAGGGCCGGAACCGCGCCAGCTCGCGCTGGCGCTGCTGGTCGACCATCTCGGCGACAAGGAGGCGGCCAAAGCCGCTGTCGAGCCGTTCATGCAGGCGGTGGTCGCCAATTTCGACAACGAATGGGAGATGACCTCGGACGACATCGCTCTTGCGTTGTCAACGCTCCCCGGCAAGGCGGCCTGAATGTCACTGCAATACCGGGCCGCGGTGCTGCATGCGGCGCAAACGCCGCTGTCGATCGAGACCGTCACATCAGGAGCATTGCAGCCGACCGACGTGCTGGTGCGCATCCGTGCCGCCGGCCTCTGTCATACCGATCTCGAGGTCATCGACGGCTCGCTGCGCTATCCCTTGCCGATCGTGCTCGGCCATGAGGCCGCCGGTGTCGTCGAACAGGCCGGTCCATCGGCGCGCGGCGTCAAGGCAGGCGACCACGTCGTGCTGTCGTGGAATCCGCATTGCGGCCATTGCTTCTATTGCGACCGTGACGCGCCGATCCTGTGTGAGCAGTATCTCGGGGAAGGCCCGAAGGCGCGCGCGTTCGACGGCGGCATCCGCGCGTCGCTCGCCGATGGACGCCAGCTGCAGCAGCTGATGTTCCTGGGCTCGTTCGGCGAATACTGCATCGTATCCGACCAGCAGGCGATCGTCGTTCCGAAGGAAATTCCGTTCGACCGCGCCTGCCTGATCGGCTGCGGCGTCATGACCGGCGTTGGCGCCGCGCTCAATCTTGGTGCGATCGCGCACGGCGACACCGTGATGGTGATCGGCTGCGGCGCCGTCGGGCTCGCCGCCGTGCAGGGCGCGCGGCTCGCGGGCGCAGGCCACATCATCGCGGTCGATCTCGATCCGGGCAAGCTCACGCTTGCCGCGAAAATGGGTGCCACGGACGGCGTCGAGGCCTCGAAGGAGGATGCCGTCGCGTTCGGCAGGCGGGCGACATCCGGCCGCGGCGTCGATGTCGTGATCGAGGCCGCCGGCAGCACGGCGGCGTTCCGCAACACCACCGAGGCCGTGCGGCCGGGCGGCCAGGTGATCTGGCTCGGCAAGGTCGACGTCGACAAGGATGTGTCGTTCCGCTGGGGCTCGCTGATGCAGGAGAAGCGGATCCGCCGCGTCAGCTATGGCAATTCGCGCCCGCGCCGCGACTTCCCGCTGCTGGCGCGGGCCTATCTCGACGGTGCCCTGAAGCTCGACGAAATGATCTCGCGCCGCATCTCGCTTGAGGAGATCAACGAAGGCTTTGCGGCGCTGAGGCGCGGCGAGACGATCCGCAGCGTGATTACCTTCGATTGAAGTTCCTTGCTTGGGCATGATCCTTTCGGAAAACCGGTGCCCACTTTTCCGGGATCATGCCTAGGTGTCGAGCGTCTTGCGCGCAAAGTCCTCGATATAGTCGATCAGCCGGTCGGAGGCGGTGGCGGCAGCCTTCGCCTTCTTCTGCGAGACGGCTTCCGCGACGGCGGCGTGCAGCTTGGCGGCCAGCGGCAGGTCCGCCACCTCCTGATAGTGCTGGTACCAGAACCGCCGCGACAGCGCGTTCATCAGCCCCATCGAGCGCCGCGCGAACTCGTTGCGGGCAGCGGTGGCGATCAGCACGTTGAAGCGCTGGTCGAGCCGCATGAAGGCGATATCGTCGGACTTGGCCGCGGCTTCCATCATGGCCTTTGCGACCTCGGCGAATTCGGCGCGCTCCTCCGGCGTGGCGCGCTCGGCCGCCAGCGACGCCATCAGCCGCTCCAGCTCGCGCCGGACCTCGAGCAGGCGCAACTGCAGCCGCAGATTGATCTCGGAGACCATGATGCCGCGCCTCGGCATGATCACGACGAGGCCGTCGCGCGCCAGCCGCTGCAACGCTTCGCGGATCGGGGTGCGGCCGATCTTCAGGCGTTGCGCCAGCGCCTGCTCCGACAGCACCGTTCCCGGCGACAGTTGCAGGGTGACGATCATCTCCTCCAGCTCGCGATAGGCCCGGTCGGTGAGCGTGCCGTCCTCGGCCTCGCCGTTTCCGCGCCGCCGCCTCGTCGGTGTTTTGGCTTTCAAGGTGCCCTCGTTCCGCCTGCCGCCAGGTCTGCCGCCGTTCAAACCCAAACATATATCGATCATATATCATGAGCGAGGCCCAAGGTGCTTCCTTGAGGCGCCGCGCGAGGCCGTGGCCCATCAGCACAACCGTGCGGTCAGGGCGCGCTGGAGCCCGGCGGAAAGCAGCAATGGTAAGCGGTGCTAGGGAGCCGGGACGAATGGTGGGGTGTGCGGGTCGAGATCCCCGCTCGTGCTTCGCCGGGGATGGCGCGCCTTCGCGCGTCAGTCCACCACGATCTTCACGCGGTCCCGCACTTTCACCTGCGCATGGGCCTCGAGCCCGTTCAGGATGCGGAAGCGCTCGGCAGGGCGGTCGACGCCGGCCATCCGGTGGGCCAGCGATTCCACGGTGTCGCCCGGCTGCACGGTGATGACCTTGATGCGCAGCGGGCGGGCAGCCTGGATTTCCTCCAGCGTCAGGCGCCGGAAGGAATTGACGGTCTCGCGTGCGTTGCGCTCGCTCTCGGTCGACTTCTGCCGCGAGG
>JAEZEU010000069.1 GCA_023432885.1 Pseudomonadota bacterium
CTGTTCCGCTTCCGCTCCGACGGCACCAATGAACGGGGTCTCGCCGTGATGAAGGTAACGACCGGCGGCGGCGTGCCGGTCGCGGGCTCGCCGAAGAGTTTTGGCGCGTAGCGCATGATCCCGAAAAGGGGAGCCGTTTTTCGGCTCAGATCATGCGCAAGATAAGAACCTAAGCGGCGAGATCGGCCACGACGGCATCGAGCACCGGAAAACCGTCCTTGGTCACGCGCAGCCGGCCATCGGCGTCCACCGAGATAGCGCCTTCCTCGCGCAACAGCGCAATGCGCTTGGGGTCGAGGGGACGGCCGGACAGTGCCTGATAACGGCGGGGATCGATGCCTTCCGTCAGCCGCAGGCCCATCAGCAGGAATTCGTCGGCGCGTTCTTCGCTGTTGAGGATGTCGTCCGTGATGACGCCATGGCCGCTGGCCTCCACCCGCATCAGCCAGGACTCAGGCCGTTTCTCGGTGGCGGTCGCGTGCCTGACGCCGTTGATGTCTATGCGGCCATGGGCGCCGGGGCCAATGCCGGCATATTCCTCGCCACGCCAATAGACGAGGTTGTGCCGGCACTCGGCGCCTTGGCGCGCGTGGTTGGAAATCTCGTAGGCCGGCAGGCCGTGCCTCGCGCAGACGTCCTGCGTCACATCGTAGAGCGCGCGCGCAACCGCTTCATCCGGCGTCTGCAACTTGCCTGCGGCATGCAGCCCGAAGAACGGCGTGCCCTCCTCGATGGTGAGCTGATAAAGCGACAG
The DNA here is from genome assembly GCA_023432885.1 of Pseudomonadota bacterium. Lineage (GTDB taxonomy): Bacteria > Pseudomonadota > Alphaproteobacteria > Rhizobiales > Xanthobacteraceae > Bradyrhizobium. The sequence continues at coordinate 755 of JAEZEU010000069.1, forward strand.
GTGCTCGGCGGCCTCGCCGATCGCTTGCTTCAACTCGTCGGCCCACATTTGCGGCGTTTGATCCGGCCTGGCGTAGATCAGGTCGAACGAGTAGCGGTCGAAGGCGGAGCGCGCGATCGCGATCGCGTCGAGCGCCTCGCGCGCGCTGTGCAAGCGCCCGAGTGCCTTCAGCGAGATATCGTCCAGCGCCTGCACGCCGAGCGACACCCGATTGACGCCGGCTGCGCGATAGCCGCGAAAGCGCGTCGCCTCGACGCTGGTGGGATTGGCCTCCAGCGTCACTTCGACCTCGCCGGATACGCGCCAGTATTTTCCGATGGCATCGAGAATCGCGCCGACGGTCCGTGGTTGCATCAGCGACGGCGTGCCGCCGCCGAGGAAGATCGAGGACACTTTGCGGCCGGGCACGCGCTGGGCCGTCGTCTCGATCTCGCGCGCGAACGCGCGGACGAAGCGCTCCTCGTCGACAGGCGCATGGCGGACATGGCTGTTGAAGTCGCAATACGGGCATTTCGACAGGCAGAACGGCCAATGCACATAGACGCCGAACGCCTTTTGCTCAGCGGCCATTGAGGCAGATCTCCGCGAGCTTCACGAAGGCGCGGGCGCGATGGGAGAGGCCGAGCCCCAGCGGGGGCAGGCCGTGTTTTTCGACGCTGGTCATCTCGCCGAAGGTACGCGCGTGGCCGTCGGGAAGGAAGGCCGGATCATAGCCGAAGCCGGCGCTGCCGCGCGGCGGCCAGACCAGTGTTCCGTCGGCGCGGGCTTCCACCTCCTCCAGGTGGCCGTCGGGCCAGGCCACGCACAGCGCCGACACGAAATGTGCCTTGCGCTTGGCCGGCGTGGTGGCGCCGCGCTCCTGCAACAGGCGCTCGATCCGCGCCATGGCTGCGGCGAAATCCTTGCCGTCGCCGGCCCAGCGGGCCGAATAGATGCCGGGTGCGCCGTCGAGCGCATCGACCACGAGGCCGGAATCATCGGCAAACGCCGGAAGCTGCGAGGACTTCGCGGCGGCGACCGCCTTGATAGCCGCATTGGCGCGGAAGTTCGCGCCGGTCTCGTCGGGTTCGTCGAGACCGAGCTCGCCCGCCGAGACCGCTTCCACGCCATAGGGGGCAAGCAGTTCCCGCATCTCGGCCAGCTTGCCGGGATTGTGGGTTGCGATGACGAGCTTGCCGGTGATCTGGCGGTGCATGCGAGCTCAGGCCACTGCGATCTTCTGCAGGTCGACGAGCCGCGCCACGCCCTTCTTGGCCAGCGCCATCAGCGCGAGGAACTCGGTCTCGGAGAACGGCGTCTTCTCCGCGGTTCCCTGCACCTCGATGATGCGGCCGTCCCCGGTCATCACGAAATTCGCGTCGGTCTCCGCGTCGGAATCCTCCGCATAGTCGAGATCGAGCACCGGCGTGCCCTGGTAGATGCCGCAGGAGATCGCCGCGACATTGTCTCGCAATACCTTGGCCTTGATCATGTTGCGGGCCTTCATCCAGCCGATGCAGTCGGCAAGCGCGACCCAGGCGCCGGTGATGGAGGCGGTGCGGGTGCCGCCATCGGCCTGGATCACGTCGCAATCGATGGTGATCTGGCGCTCGCCCAGTGCCTCGAGATCGACCGCGGCGCGCAGCGAGCGGCCGATCAGGCGCTGGATCTCGACGGTGCGGCCGCCCTGCTTGCCGGCGGATGCTTCGCGGCGGGTGCGCTCCAGCGTCGCGCGGGGCAGCATGCCGTATTCGGCAGTGACCCAGCCGCGGCCCTGGCCCTTCAGCCAGGGCGGCAGGCGCTCTTCCAGAGTGGCGGTGACCAGCACATGGGTGTCGCCGAATTTCACCATGCAGGAGCCTTCCGCATATTTGACGACGCCGCGTTCCAGGGAGACGGGGCGCAGCTCATCAGGGGCACGGCGGCTGGGCCGCATGGGAAATCCTCCGGAAAATGGGGCAAAAACCTGCATGGCACGACCCCGGAAAAGGCTGTCCTGCGTTCGACGCGGGAATGAATGCCGGTTCCGGAAGGGTCGTGCTTAAGCAAGGAGCTTTTAGGAGGGGGAAGGGTTACCGGCAAGCCTTGTTTAGCGCGGTAAAAGCCCGCTTGTCAGCGGCCCGCCGGATAGACAAATTAGGAGCGATTGTGAGGAGTTAACGCGTGGCCCACCACGATCCCATCGGCTTGATCACCCCCCCTGCCGGGTTAGCCCAGCTTAACCAGCGTTCGCGGGATATTTTCCGGCAAATCGTCGAGAGCTACCTCGCGACCGGCGAGCCCGTCGGTTCGCGCAACATCTCGCGCCTGATCGCAGTTCCGCTCTCGCCGGCCTCGGTCCGCAATGTGATGTCGGACCTGGAACAGCTCGGGCTGATCTATGCGCCGCACACTTCGGCCGGGCGGCTGCCGACCGAGCGCGGCCTGCGGTTTTTCGTCGACGCCCTGATGCAGGTCGGCGACCTCACCGAGGCCGAGCGGGAATCGATCGAGACCCAGCTCGCCTCCATCGGCCGCGCCCAATCGGTCGAGGGCGTCTTGAGCGAAGCGCTGACCCGGCTGTCGGGCCTGACCCGCGCCGCAGCCGTGATTCTGACGCCGAAATCGAACCCGAGGCTGAAACACATCGAATTCGTGCGGCTCGAGCCGGAGCGCGCCTTGGTCGTGCTGGTTGGCGAAGACGGGCAGGTCGAGAACCGCGTGCTGAGCTTGCCGCCCGGTGTGCCCTCTTCGGCACTGACGGAAGCCACCAATTTTCTCAACGCGCGGATCCGCGGGCGGACCTTGGCGGAATCCCGCCTGGAGCTGGAAACCGCGCTCGCCGAGGATCGCGCCGAGCTCGACCAACTGACGCAGAAGGTGATCGCCGCGGGTTTCGCGAGCTGGTCCGGCGGTGACAGCGACGAACGTCAGCTGATCGTGCGCGGCCACGGCAATTTGCTGGAAGACCTGCATGCGCTCGAAGACCTGGAACGGGTCCGCTCGCTGTTCGAGGATCTCGAGACCAAGCGCGGCGTCATCGATCTGCTCGGCCGCGCCGAAAGCGCCGAGGGTGTGCGTATCTTCATCGGCTCTGAGAGCAAGCTGTTCTCGCTGTCGGGTTCCTCCACGATCATCGCGCCCTACACCGATGCCGCGGGCCGAATCGTCGGCGTGCTCGGGGTGATCGGACCGACCCGGCTGAACTACGCCCGCGTGATTCCGACCGTGGACTACGCGGCGCGCATCGTCAGCAAGATGCTGGGCACCTGACCCGTCCCCGAAAAGGGGATGCTGTCGTGCTTGATTTTCGGCGCCCAAAGCACGATATGCGGGCCTGAAAACCCGATAGTTCAGATCGAAGCGATTTTTCGAAAAGGCTACCCATGACCGATCCCAACCGGCCCGACGACGATACGGCGAATCCGGCGCAGGCTGGCGAGCCCGTCGTCTCCAAACCTTATGTGATGCCCGACGATCCCGAACCGGGTTCGGTGGAGGTGTTGCAGAAGGAAGCGGCTGACGCACGCGACAAGATGCTGCGCACGCTTGCGGAGATGGAGAACCTGCGCAAGCGAACCGCCAGGGAAGTGGCCGACGCGCGCGCTTATGGCATCACCGGCTTTGCCCGCGACGTGCTCGAGATCGCCGACAATCTGCAGCGCGCACTCGATGCGGTTCCGGCCGAAGCCAAGGCCAGTGCCGACCCCGGGCTGACGGCATTGATGGAGGGCGTCGAACTCACCGAGCGCTCGCTGCTCAACGCGCTGGAGAAACACGGCGTGAAGAAGTTCGATCCGGCCGGCGAGAAGTTCGACCCGAATTTCCAGCAGGCGATGTACGAGGTGCCCGATCCGTCGGTGCCCGCCGGAACCGTGGTTCATGTCGTGCAGGCCGGCTACATGATCGGCGACCGTGTACTGCGGCCGGCGATGGTCGGCGTGTCCAAGGGAGGCGCGAAGGCCGCGCCAACCGCTGAAGCCGCCAACTGAGTTGGCGCCGGCCTGAGCGCGATCAGGCCGCCATCGGCTTCTCGTGAGCCTTCGGCCAATACGTCCCAAAGCTCCACAGATTGCCTTCCGGGTCCCGGCAGGCAAAGTCGCGGCTGCCATAGTGAGTGTCGTGCAGCTCCATCTCGATCCAGGCGCCGCTTGCCTTGACCCTTGCATGCAGTGAATCGGGATCGGCAACGGCGACGTAGATGGCGTCCGTACGGCGTCCGCCGAGGTCACCGACCAATTTGCCGTACTCATCGTCGCGAGCCTGGCCGAGCATCAGGATTGAGGATCCGTAGGCAAGTTCGGCGTGCTGAATGATCCCGCCGTCGCGATAAACGACATGTTCAGTGAATCCGACCACGTCCTTCAGCCAGCGAATCATGGCTTCGGCATCCCTGCATCGAATGGTCGGATAAAGGCGCGGGGCTTCGATTTCGCCGGTCCTCATGTGAAACTCCTTCTGGCGGTTTGTGGATCCACTTTTGCCCAAGGCGGTGCGCTGAGAGCTTGAAGATTTGTTACCAACCCGCCGCGACATCTTCGGAGCGCATCAGCCGCTCGTCCATCAGCGCCAGGCGTCGCGCCCACGCCGTCGGCGGCTCGCCGGCCATCACCATGAACTCGCGGGCTAGATGGGCCTGGTCGGCGTAGCCGCTCTCGGCCGCGATTCCGGCCCAGTCCCGTGCGGTCCCGGTGCGGGCAAGCCGGCAGGCCTGGTGGAAGCGAATCATGCGGGCGAGTTGCTTCGGAGCAAGGCCCAGCTCGGATCGAAAACGGCTGGCGAGGTGTTTTCTGCTCCAGCCGATCTCCTCGGCCAAGGCCGAGATGCGGGCGCCGCCGCCCGTCAGCGCCAGGCTGCGGTAAGCGAATTCGACCTCCGGCGAGGGCGCAAGGCCGGCGCGTCGCAGGATAAAATCCTCGAGCAGGTCGAAGCGATGCTCCCAATCGGGAGTCGCGCCGAGCCGCTCATGCAGGCGGCGGCCTTCATGACCGAGCACATCGCCGATCTCGACCATGCGCGCGGCAAGCTCAACGACGGCGCCGCCAAAGAAGCGATAAGCCCCGAGCGGCGCGAAATCGACCTGGACGCATTCAGCACCGCCATCCGACTCGATGTGCACCGCTCCCGCGTGAAGGCCGGCGGCGAAGCTCGGCTGCCGGTCCGCCGGCGTGGGATCGCGTCCGAAGGCGATCAGGAATGGCGAGCCGAGGCTGATGATCAGCGGCAATCGCAGCGGCGCCGCCTCGCGCAGGCAGAACCGGCCGACTGCCATCTCGCGGTAACCCGTCATGCCGCTGATCAGCCCTGCCGTTCGCGGCGAAGGCGCACGGCGGATTACCTCGAACTCAACGGGCGCGCCAAAATCCGGCATGGGCAAGCTGCGGGGAGGCTAGGCCAGGATATCGGCCGACTGGATGCGCTTGACACCCGCCTGGGCCATGTCGGTCCAGGCTTTGGCAAGCGATCCCTGCGTGTCGATGCCGCGGCAGGCATCCTCGATCACATAGGTGTCGAAGCCTGCCTTGCGCGAATCGAGCGCGCTCCAGGCGACACAGAAGTCCGTCGCAAGGCCTGCAAGGAAGAGCCGCTGGATACTGCGCGCCTTGAGATAGGCGGCGAGCCCGGTCGTGGTCTTGCCATCCGCCTCGGTGAATGCCGAGTAGCTGTCGACATCCTTGCGGAATCCCTTGCGGATGATCAGGCCGGCATGCGGCAGGTCCAGATCCTTCGACAATCCCGCCCCTTCCGAGCCTTGCACGCAATGATCCGGCCACAGAACCTGCTTGCCGTAATCGAGATCGACCGTCTCGAAGGGCTTTTTGCCGGAATGGCTGGATGCAAACGAGATATGGCCGCCGGTGTGCCAGTCCTGCGTCAGCACCACGTTGGAAAACGCTTTGGCAAGCTTGTTGATGACGGGAACCACCTGTTCACCGTCTTTCACGGCAAGGCTGCCGCCGGGCAGGAAGCAGTTCTGCACGTCGATCACGAGCAGTGCGGAGGCCTCGTCGGGCTTGATCGCGGCCGCCCATCCGGCACCCGGCGTCATCGCCGCGAGCGCCGTCATTCCCAAACCAGATAGAATCTGCCTTCGGCTGAGCATGGTGCATCTCCGCTTTTCAGAGGATTTGCACCAGCAAATCAGGTCGCCATGAAAGCGTAAAGCGGCTTTTGACTGCGGCCCTGCGCCAAAAATTACGGCAGGCGTACGGGTCAGCCGCGCGGCTGGATGCCGTCGCGCACGGCGCGGAAGCGCGGAAAGGCCTTGGCCCATTGATCGCGCGGCGAGCTGCCAATGATGCGCAATGCTGACTGCGAGCCGAAGCGCAACCATTGCACGATCGTCACAGGCGTATTGTCCTTGCCGCTCGTGGCCTCGATCCGCGTCTCATAGCCGGGCTGGCCGTCGATGCGGAGAGGTTCGGACATCGTGATGCGGCCGTCGCGCACCCCGGGAATCGTCGTTGCGATCTGCTGGGCGAAGCGGCCGCGCGCATCGGGTGAAGCTGCGGTCTGGCCGATGACGCCGACGATCATGAACGGCGCAGCCTCGAAGCCCGTGGTCTCGTCGCCGTCGGCGAGGATGACCGCAGCGCCGGGCGCCAGCGTACGGACATTCTTGAAATCGCTGAGTTCGCTCACCTTGAACGAGAGCAGCGCGAGCTGTTCGTCGGCCGGCACCTCCTTGCGCACGACGGCGGATGCGAACATCTGGCGCACCGCGTCGTCGCTGTAGATCTTCCAGGCGCTTTCCGGGACCTGCACGGCGACATAGCCGGAAAAGGCGATGCCCGGCACGATCATCGAATAGCGCCGCACATTGGCCGCGCCGTCCTTGGCGTTTTCGACCGTGTAGTAGCCGAGCCCCGCGCCGGTCTCGATGCTTTGCGGCTTGACGCCGCTGACGCCGCCGGGGTTGCCCTTGAAGGCATTGGCGACCTCGTTATAGGCGTCGGCCGGCAGGTCGGCTATCACCACCTTGACGCCCTGATCCTCGGTCTCGAAGCCGACGAAGGATTTTGCGCGGTTGAGCCCGACCAGCGGGACCATGCCGACCCGCGCCCCGGGCGGAAACACGGGGTCGGCGGCGGGGGCGGGGTTTGTCGCGGCGATGGTCAGAAGCGCGGCCGCGATCAGACGTCGGGTCAGGGTCATGAAAGTCTATCCGTTAGCGTTGGAAGCCGCGCGGAGATCGGCAGGCTGCGGCCCCCTCGGCCCTGGATGCCCCGTTCGGTCGGGCCGCCTTTTAGCGGTTTTGCGGTCCGGGCAACAGGGCGGTGGCGCCCTCGTTCCGCAGCGCTTTGTCGCGTGCCTGCCGCCCTTCGCAGAGCGGCAGTTCAGGCAATGTTCTCCCATCGTTGCGCGAGCCGCGCGAATTCTTAACAAGGATGCATGGGGTGCCGAGTCCGGCCGACAGTATCTTTCAAAGATCAGCCATTTCCTGGACGAAGGTTCTTTACGGTCCTTGCGGGCACAAGGCCCCCTCCTATATGAGGCTCAACGTCGCAGTCGCGCGTATTTGAACTCCTGGGGGTTCGGTACGGGGCGCCGTCAGGGCCCGACCAGCCTGCCGCAGAAAAGAGGATAGAATCATGGGAAAGGTCATCGGTATCGACCTCGGCACGACCAATTCGTGCGTCGCCGTCATGGACGGCAAGACATCCAAGGTCATTGAGAACGCGGAGGGCATGCGGACGACGCCCTCGATCGTTGCGTTCACGGACGAGGGTGAACGCCTCGTCGGCCAGCCGGCCAAGCGCCAGGCGGTGACCAATCCCGAGCGCACCTTCTTCGCAGTGAAGCGGCTGATCGGCCGCCGCTATGACGACCCGATGGTCGAGAAGGACAAGAAGCTCGTCCCCTACAACATCGTCAAGGCCTCGAACGGCGACGCCTGGCTCGAAGCCGACGGCAAGACCTATTCGCCCTCACAGATTTCCGCCTTCATCCTGCAGAAGATGAAGGAGACGGCTGAAGCCCATCTCGGCCAGAAGGTCGAGCAGGCCGTCATCACGGTTCCCGCCTACTTCAATGACGCCCAGCGTCAGGCCACCAAGGACGCCGGCAAGATCGCCGGGCTCGAAGTGCTGCGCATCATCAACGAGCCGACCGCGGCCGCGCTCGCCTACGGCCTCGACAAGACCAAGACCGGCACCATCGCGGTGTACGACCTCGGCGGCGGCACGTTCGATATTTCCATTCTCGAGATCGGCGACGGCGTGTTCGAGGTGAAGTCCACCAACGGCGACACCTTCCTCGGCGGTGAAGATTTCGACATGCGCCTGGTCGGCTATCTCGCCGACGAATTCCAGAAGGAGCAGGGCATCAACCTGCGCAACGACAAGCTCGCGTTGCAGCGCCTGAAGGAGGCCGCTGAAAAGGCCAAGATCGAGCTGTCGTCGACCACGCAGACCGAAATCAACCTGCCGTTCATCACGGCGGACCAGACCGGACCGAAGCATCTGACGATGAAGCTGACCCGCGCCAAGTTCGAGGCGCTGGTCGACGACCTCGTGCAGAAGACCATCGAGCCCTGCCGCAAGGCGCTCAAGGACGCCGGCCTGACCGCCGGCGAGATCGGCGAGGTGGTGCTGGTCGGCGGCATGACCCGCATGCCGAAGGTCCAGGAAGTGGTGAAGCAGCTGTTCGGCAAGGAGCCGCACAAGGGTGTCAACCCGGACGAGGTCGTGGCGATCGGCGCTGCGATCCAGGCCGGCGTGCTGCAGGGCGACGTGAAGGACGTGCTGCTGCTCGACGTGACCCCGCTGTCGCTGGGCATCGAGACGCTGGGCGGCGTGTTCACCCGCATCATCGACCGCAACACCACGATCCCGACCAAGAAGAGCCAGGTGTTCTCGACCGCCGAAGATAACCAGAACGCGGTCACCATCCGCGTCTTCCAGGGCGAGCGTGAAATGGCGGCCGACAACAAGATGCTCGGCCAGTTCGACCTGATGGGCATTCCGCCGGCTCCGCGCGGCATGCCGCAGATCGAGGTCACCTTCGACATCGACGCCAACGGCATCGTCAACGTCTCGGCCAAGGACAAGGCGACCGGCAAGGAACAGCAAATCCGGATCCAGGCATCCGGCGGCCTTTCCGAAGCCGACATCGAGAAGATGGTCAAGGATGCCGAGGCCAACGCGGCCGAGGACAAGAAGCGCCGCGAGGCCGTCGACGCCAAGAACCATGCCGATGCGCTGGTGCATTCCACCGAGAAGGCGCTGGCCGAGCATGGCTCGAAGATCGCCGAGGGCGAGCGCCGCGCCATCGAGGACGCCGTCAGCGACCTTAAGGAAGCGCTGAAGGGCGACGATGCCGAGGCCATCAAGGCCAAGACCAACACGCTGGCGCAGGCTTCCATGAAGCTGGGCGAGGCCATGTACAAGCAGCAGGCCGAAGGCGAAGCCGCGGCCAAGGGCGCTGCCAAGGATGACGTCGTCGATGCGGAGTTCACCGAAGTCGACGACGACAAGAACAACAAGAAATCCGCTTAACGGGCGGATCTGCGAATATGGCCCCCATTCCCGAGAGTGCGCGACACGTCTCGAAGGGTGGGGGTCATTTTTCGTTAAGTCGAACGCTGCATCTTTCGAAACGCGTTCCCTGAAGGGGCAAGGCCCGCGAATTCGGAACTGACCGATGTCTGCCAAACGCTGCTATTACGAGACCCTGGAAGTCGAACGCACCGCCGACGAGTCCAAGCTGAAGTCGGCCTTCCGCAAGCTGGCGATGAAGTGGCATCCGGATCGCAATCCCGGCGATGCCGAGAGCGAAGTCCGCTTCAAGGAAATCAACGAGGCCTACGAAGTCCTCAAGGACGGGCAGAAGCGCGCGGCCTACGATCGGTTCGGTCACGCTGCTTTCGAGCAGGGCGCGGGCGGCGGCGGTCCTGGCTTCGGCGCCGGCTTCGCCTCGTCCTTCTCCGACATTTTCGAAGACCTGTTCGGCATGGCGAGCCAGCGCGGTCGCGGCGGCCGGGAGCGCGGCGGGGATCTCCGCTACAACATGGAGATCACCCTCGAGGAAGCCTTTCTGGGCAAGACGGCGCAGATCGAAATTCCGGTCTCGGTCACCTGCGAATCCTGCTCGGGCAGCGGCGCCAAGGCCGGCACCAAGCCGAAGACTTGCTCGCATTGCGGCGGCGCTGGACGCATCCGCCAGGCGCAGGGCTTCTTCACGCTCGAGCGAACCTGTCCGGGCTGCCAGGGCCGCGGCCAGATGATCGAGGATGCCTGCCCGTCGTGCGCCGGACAGGGCCGGGTGTCACGCGAGCGCACGCTGTCCGTCAACATTCCCCAGGGCGTGGAAGACGGCACGCGCATCCGGCTGGCCGGCGAAGGGGAGGCCGGCGTCCGCGGCGGGCCCCCTGGCGACCTCTACATCTTCCTCTCGCTCGCCCCGCACGAATTCTTCCAGCGCGACGGCGCCGACCTGCATTGCCGCGTGCCCATCTCGATGGTGACGGCCGCGCTCGGCGGCGAATTCGAGGTTCCCACGATCGACAAGGGCAAGACGCGGGTTAAGATTCCGGCCGGCACGCAGTCCAACCGTCGATTCCGCATTGCATCAAAAGGCATGCCGGTGCTGCGCTCACGGCAGACCGGTGACATGTACGTCCAGGTTGTCGTCGAAACACCGCAGAATCTCACCAAAAAGCAGCAGGAGTTGCTGGCGGAGTTCGAAAAATTGTCGTCCGGTGCCACCCAGCCGGAATCGGCCGGTTTCTTCTCAAAGCTGAAGGATTTCTTTGGCAGCCGGCCCAGTCCGTGATGTCTCCGCCCGCTTGACCGTAACGGCTTCCACCTATACGTCTTTGTGACTGTATTCTGATATTCACCGCTTGGTTGCGGTCCCGCCTGGTAGCGAAATGCCATTGCAGTCGTCCGCGCGTGCGTTGAAGAAACCTCTCCGTCTCGACGATGAGGTCCGGTTTCTTCGATCATGGATTGAAAAGCCGCTGCACATGGGCGCGGTCATGCCGTCGGGCAAGCTGCTTGCCCGCACCATGGCGCAATATGTCGATACAGGATCGGAAGGGCCGGTGATCGAACTCGGCCCGGGAACCGGGGCGATTACCAGCGCCCTGATCGAGCAGGGCGTCGACCAGAAGCGCCTCGTGCTGGTCGAATACAATCCTTCCTTCTGCTCGCTGCTCCGAGATCGTTATCCGCACGCCACCGTGGTGCAGGGCGATGCCTATGCGCTGCGCGCCTCGCTGGGCGATGTGCTGAAAGGGCCGGCTTCCGCCGTGGTGTCGGGCCTGCCGCTCGTCACAAAACCGATGCTGATCCGGCTGAAACTGATCCGTGACGCTTTCGCGGCCCTGTCGCCGGGCGCCCCCTTCGTGCAGTTCACCTACTCCGTGGTCCCGCCGATTCCGAAATCGCTGCCCGGCGTGTCCACGGAAGCCTCCGAGCGGATCTGGATGAACCTTCCGCCCGCCCGGGTCTGGGTGTATCGCAAACGGTGATACCGCCCGGCGCCGATCCGACGGGCACTAGCAAGAATTGACGTTCCTGGGCCGCTTGTCGATTTGAACTTCTCAGGCGAACGCGCGGCATCACCGTCGGAACTTCAAATCGGCTGCACCAGCCCCGAGCGCGATTTCAAGAGATGGCTGCGCTGAGAATCCTCGTGATCCCGGGATCGCTGCGAACCGGCTCGCTCAATGCGAAGCTGGCCGCGACCATCGCGGTTGAGCTGACGCAGGCCGGCGCGGAGGTGACGCGCATCTCGCTGTCGGATTTTCCGCTGCCGATCTACGACGGCGACCTGCAGGCCAAGTCCGGCATCCCCAAGCACGCCGTCAACCTCAAGCGGATGATGGGCACGCATCATGGCGTGCTGATAGTGACGCCCGAGTACAACTCCTCTGTTCCCGCACTGGTGAAGAACGCCATAGACTGGATCAGCCGCGTGCAGGATCCGCACGAGACGCGCGGCCAGGTGTTTCGCGATCGCGCCTTTGCGATCGCCGCCGCCTCCGGCGGGCGCCTCGGCGGCACGCGAGCACTTTCGGCGCTGCGTCTGATCTTGACCGCCTGCCGCGCGACCGTCGTGCCGAACCAGCTCGCGCTGTCGTTCGCCGGGGAGGCCTATGACGACAAGGATCGCCTGAAACACGCTGGCGATATCGAGGCGCTCAACGCCATGGTACGGCAGTTGATCGAATTCTCTCAACGCATGATGTGAGGTGACATGCAGCCAGAAAGCATCGCCCCCCGGGATCGTCTGATCGTGGCCCTCGACCTGCCCAGCGTAGAGGCGGCGGAAGCCATGATCGGCAGGCTCGGCGATGCCGTCAGCTTCTACAAGATCGGCTATCAGCTCGCCTATGCCGGAGGCCTGCCGCTGGTGCAAAAGCTCGCCGGCTCCGGCAAGAAGGTTTTCCTCGATCTGAAGATGCACGACATCGGCAACACGGTCGCACGCGGCGTCGAGAACGTCGCCAGGCTGGGCGCGACCTTCCTGACCGTGCATGCGTATCCCCAAACGATGAAAGCTGCGGTCGAGGCGCGCGGTCCAAGCCTCAAGATCCTTGCCGTCACCGTGCTCACCTCCTATGACGACGGCGATTTGCATGCCGCAGGCTATCGCCTCAACGTGTCCGATCTCGTCGAGGCGCGCGCCCAGCAGGCGCAGGTGCTTGGCGTCGACGGCATTGTCTGCTCGGCGGAAGAAGCGGCGCGTCTGCACAAGATCGTCGGCCACCAGATGCACCTGGTCACGCCGGGCATACGGCCCGCGGGTGCGGCGGCCGGCGACCAGAAGCGCATCATGACGCCGGGCCGCGCGATCGCCGCCGGCGCCGACTATCTTGTCGTCGGCCGGCCGATCCTGGAGGCAGCCGATCCCAGGGCGGCCGCCGAAGCGATCCATGCGGAAGTCACGCAATCACTGGTTTGAACGGAGAAGGAGCAAGAAGATGGCAAAGGGCTACTGGATCGGGCGTGTCGACGTTCACAACGAGGAGGGCTACAAAGCCTATGCGGCGGCGAACCCCGCGATCTTCAAGAAGTTCGGCGGACGCTTTGTCGTGCGCGGCGGCCAGTTCACGGGCGTTGAAGGTCAGAGCCGCT
>JAEZEU010000082.1 GCA_023432885.1 Pseudomonadota bacterium
CGGAACGCGCGGCTGAACTGGCTTGTGCCGCCAAAACCGCAGCGCCCGCCGATCTCCGTCAACGAAAGTTTGCCCGCGCTGCCGGCGAGAAGAAGCCGCAAGGCCTCGTCAAGCCGGCGCTTCAACAACACAGCACGAATGCCGCCTTCGGCGGCCAGGATACGGTATAGGGACGCGCGCGAGACGCCAGTACCGTCGGCTATCTCGTCGGGCCCAAGGTCCGCATTTCCCAGATGCGCATCGATGTAGTCGAGCACCGCCTTCTTTCGTGACTTGACGTGGTGCGCTTCATCGGCCAACCGCCTTGCGCGTGCAAATGCGGTTGTCAGCGCCACGATACCCTCGATCGCCGCCTCTGCTTCGCTCACCGTCAGATCATCGGCCAGCGCAAAAAGAGTCTGCATTGCCGTGCCGATCAAGTGCGCGGCGCCGCTCCCGCGCGGGAAGACAAGACCATGCGGCTCCAGCGACAGCAATGCTGCCGGCACGCTTTCACGCGCAAGGATCACAATCAGATTCGAGTAGTCGGTCGTGACGCTGTGGAACGGCCGCGCATAATCGACGATCTGGACATCGCCTGTCTCGACGCGCCCGCGCTGTCCGGCCCAATCGTTCTCGCACGAGCCTTCGAGCTTGAGATAGATGAGCAACTGGTCGGGGCTGCGCGCGACCAGCGCCGGCCCCCGTGTCATGATGAACGCGGTCCCCTGTGAGTGCATCAGGATCGCGCGGGGCGTTTGATACGTGCGGGAGGAGAGGGTAAAGCGTGCTTCCTCGGACGGAGCAGGTAGCGACAACGCGTAAATATGCGCGAAGGTCTCGCGAAATGCCTGCCAGAATTGGGGACCGAATTCGCCTTTCGGATTGCTATTCAGGCCTTCGAGTTTGGGCGACGGGTTGACATAGGCTTGGTCTGCCTCGGATGGCGCAGGCATGCGACTTCGCCCGCTGATAGGGCTGCACTTGTTCATGGAACTACTTTGCACCATCGCGCCGCGTTATTGAAGTTTTGCTGCCGTTTCCACAGGGCCATCCCGAGCACGATCCAGATGAAGTTGACAATGGGGATCAGTTTGTTGACGCAGCATCTCAAGTCGTGGTGCACCCCAAAGTGCGTGCCATCCACGGGAAATGATGCTGGAAATCAAAGCGTTGACGCGGTGTCTCAATTTTTGGCGGGACGGCAATCTGTGCTTGAAATCAAGGGCCGGACGATCGTCTACATGCGATTCCGAGCGGGTCATCGAGCGGCGACCTTGAGACAAGGTCCGCGCCCCTGGAGGACGTAACATGATCGGTCTTGATGGAGTTTCGGCCCGGGCGTTATCCGACACGATCGGCGCGATCTATGATTGCGCACTCGATCCGCAGGAGTGGCCCGACACTTGCCGGAAAATTGCCGATTTGTGTGAAAGCTCGGCCGGCGGGATTTGCGTTCACGATCTGCGGCACACGCAGAATGACCAGCTCTTCGTATTCGGATACCAATTGGAATTCCTGGAGAAATTGGGCGCGCATTACGCGCAGAGTCCGATGGCTGCGGCAGATGTCGTTGCCAATATCGGTGACGTCAAGACACTCTCCATGGAGCACCAGGAACTAATCGAAAGCCGCTTCTTTCAAGACGTGCTCGCGCCGTTCGGCCTGAAGGACATCATCTGGTTTCCTGCGTTGCGAACGGGTAGCCGGATGGCATCGATGCATGCTTCCCGGCGCGATGCGGCGCCCTATTACGACCAGCGCGAGATGAGCCTCTTCAGCCTTGTCGCTCCGCATGTCTGTCGTGCGCTCGCCATTTCCGACGTGCTCGATATTCGGGCGCTGCGGTCGGAAATCCTTGAAAAGACGCTGGATGGCCTCGCCGCCGGCGTTTTCCTCACGGCACGCGATGGCCGTGTCGTTTACATGAACGCGACGGCGGAACGCCAGATCAAGTTAGGCAATTCCATCCGCATCGTGAACAATCGTATTTCCCCGACGGATCCTGACACGCGCGCGGCACTGTCGAGGGCCATCGACAGGGCGTCTCGCGGCGATAGTGATGCCGGCCTGAGCGAATACTCGCTGGCCATTCCAGATGTCGGCGGCGCCGGCTTCGTTGCGACGCTGCTCCCGGTCGGTCGCGGCCGGCGCCGCGACGTTGTAGCTTCTTTTTCGGCTTCGGTTGCCGTATTCACCAAAGATCCTGCGGAGGCGTCCCTGATGCCGGGGGAAGCCTTTGCCAGGCTTTACGGAATGACGGGCGGCGAACTGCGCGTATTGCTGGCTCTTGCCCAGGGGTTGGGTGCGAAGGAAGCGGCCGACATGCTCGGCATCGGCGAGCCTACGGTTCGCACCCATCTGCAACGCATCTTTTCCAAGACCGGCACAACCCGGCAAGCCGATCTCCTGCGCTTGTTGCAAAACGCGACCCCGCCGATCCAGCACAAGGCTCACAGCTCACCCGCCCATTGACGGTAAAGAGTTTGTCCCCCGTTGACCTGCGCGACCAATGGGTGGCCGCAAGGCTGCGCCGTTACACCTCAAGGTTGGCATTGCTTGCTCCGAGTCTATCGCGCCGACCGGCCGAATGGTTTTTATCTCTGAACCGTCGGCGAGAAGAAGCCGCGACGGCGCCTCAGCATAGATTAACCCATCACATCATTTGTTCAGATGACGCCGTTGCCGCGTTCGATCACCTAGCGTTGCGCAGGGATGACCGACCACTATGCGATCTGCGGCCAACATTTCCGAAGCCACCCTTGTGCGCGCATCAAGGCCGGAACGATCCGAAGATTCGATTGCTTTTCTAATTCTCACGGGAGTGTTCGCCGCCGCCCAGATAGGCAAGGCGATCATTTGCACGCCGGCTATTCGAGCGGAGATGCATCTCGGCCTCGATATCGCGGGGCTGATAGTCGCAGTATTTGCAACGCTCGGGGCATTAGGTGGCGTCGGTGCAGGCGCGATCGTTTCGCGCATCGGTCTCCACCAATCGCTTGTCGGCGGCTTGTCAGCAATCGCCGCCGGGAACCTGCTCGGCGCCTATGCTCCGGATGCCAAGACGCTGCTCGTGGCGCGCGTCTTGGAAGGCATTGGGTTCTTGGGTGTGGTCTTGTCTGTGCCGAGCCTGCTGGCGGGCCTGTTGAATGGAGCCAATCGCAATTTTGTCATGGCGATTTGGAGCGCATACATGCCGACCGGCATCATGTTGATGTTGTTCTTTGCTCCTGCGTTGCCTGCCATTGGATGGCGAAATCTGTGGCTTGCCAACGGCGTTTTGGCCGTTGCCCTCGCGGTGTTCTGGCGGGTAAGCATTCGGGCGATTTTACCGGTCGAGACCGCGAGCAAGAATAGGGGGCCGGGTTTCTCGGTCAAAGACGTAGTTGACGTGCTCGGCAGAGAACGGTGTCTCGCAGCCGCGTTCGCCTTTTTTGCATATTCTTGTCAGATCTTTTCTATGTCGTTTGCGCTTCCGCATTATTTGACGTCGGCACATGCGATCTCGATCGGAACTGCGGGATTGCTCAGCGGAGTCGTCCTGGCCGTGTCTGCAGCGGGACATATTGCGTCCGGCTATCTGTTGCGGGCCGGACTTGGAATTTGGGTTTGTGCCGCAATCGCGTTGCTTACATTCTCTGCCCTCAGCATTTGCATTTACAGCGCCGCTCTTTCCGCGTGGGCCGTGGTCATTCTCGCTGCAATCTCGCTCGGCGTCGGCGGCCTTGCGCCCGGAGCGCTATATGCGAGCGCGCCTCATATATCGCCGACCGCTGACACCATCCCGACGACAATTGGCATGCTTCAGCAAGCGAGCAATCTGGGTCAATTGGCCGGGCCAATGATGGTAGGAACGCTCGCGGCGCGTTTCGGATGGCCGTCTGCGGCCTTCGCAGTTGTGCCGATAGCTGTTGCCGGGTCTCTGGCTTGCCTTTTTCTGCGCGGCGCAGAAAGCAAGTAAGTGCGCCTTCCGAAAACGGAACGAGTATCGGCGGCGCCGCTCGGGAAAGTTCGCATAGCGGCGCTGCGGCGATGGCGGCGTGCATCCGTCATCATCCCGATCGCCTACTCGGAGAATTGGGTGAAGCCGGACGGCGAGCCGCAGGGGTAGCTTCCGGTACGAGCTTCTGGGGAGAGGGGGCGTCCTGTCGGTTCCAGACGTGAAACCCGGAACCCAAACGTGGCCTGAGGTCGCGACAGCCTCGCGCATCTCTCGATGCTTCACTCGAAAATTGCCACGGAGCCAACAAAAGCTTATTGCCGAAGGGCACGGAAGGCGGCGTCGAAAATCGCCCGTCCGCGGGCCAAGAAAAGAAGCGCCTGCATTTTTTTCGCGTTGGCGTCATACAGGTGTTGGGAGTGAGAC
>JAEZEU010000115.1 GCA_023432885.1 Pseudomonadota bacterium
TAATCGCGTGAACGGCCCCTAACAGAAGCGCATGCATTTTCGTCTCCTCCAACCGGATGACAATTGAGCCGACTGCCGATTGTTCCCGGCAGATACCAGGAACAATACCGGCAACTTTTGCAGCCAGGCCTTCGGAGCGAAAGCCTTGGCAGGCGCAACACTTGGCAACGCAACGCTTGGCAGCCGATCAGCAGAGACGATCGAACGGGACGCCGGGCTGTGCCGGCGACTTCCATCCCTGGCGAAGCTGCGAACGATTCGCACCCGTAGCAATAGTATCCGGAGTATCCGGTCATCCATCGGCGGATCGGAAATGGGGCCACCTGACGGACATACAATTCTGATTTTCGTAATCTGGAGGCGTGGTAAGAGCCGACCTGCCGCACGCAGGGAGCCGCGGGTGAACGCAACCGCAATTTTCCGTGAGAATGGCCGGATGGCGGCGGCTGCCATCGCCAAACCGTTTGCGCTGCCCTACGGCCAACCCCATCTCAACCGTGGCGCGCAAGCGGCAGGAACCATGGCGGCGACGCGACGTTTGCCTTTTGCATCAGTTGGGCGGGGCGAAGAGGGCGTTTGTAATTCATGCCAATCCGCAGTTACTTCATCTATATCGGCGGCCTGCTGCTGGCGCTGCTGTTCCTTGCCGATTGGTATTTTCCGCCTCTCGACGCGGAACAGAACCGCTCCGACGTAGACCGCTCCACCATCCGGATTCATTCGGCGCGAAAATGGCCGCAGGCGGTCGTGATCGACACCACGCAACCGACCATCGTGCCGCCTCGGGTCGAAACTGTCGCGGCTGCGCCCGAACCTCCCAGGCCGGCGCGCGAAGCCCATGCCATGGCGACTGGTCCCGACGAATCAGCCAAACGGGCCGAGCCCGTCAAGGAGGCGAAATCGCACATCCGCCGCACGCGGACGGCGCGCGCCCCGGTCAGCCGTGGCAGCAGCCGCGTCGCCGCTGCGCAGCCGTTCGGCTTCGGCAACGATATGTTCGGCCAGCCCAGACGCCAAATGTTCGCATTCCGGAACGACTCGTTCGGATCGAGGGGCTTCTGGCCGAATTGGTAAGCCGCGGAAGTTTCAGCCGCGGCGCTGCGCGCGCAGCCAGAAACCGAACGCGATCGTCACGACGGCAGCGAACCCGAACCAGGTGATCGCGTATTGCAGATGGTCGTCCTTGAGGCGGACGTGCAGCGGGCCGGGTTTCGGGATGCCACTGTCCGGCACCGGCGCTTCCAGATCGACATAGAACGGCGCAACGGTGCCCCAGCCGAGCGCGTGCGCCATACCCGGCACGTCGCGCACGAACCAGAGGCGCTTTGCGACATTCTCCGGTGGGGTCACCCAACCTGGCCTTTCAGGAAAGCGGATGTAGCCCGTCAGCCTTACGGGCTCGCCGGTGACGAGCCGGTTCGTCGCCCGGTCCTGCTGGGCGCGATCCTGCATCGTGTTTTGCACAAAGCCTGCATTGATGACGACGGTCTCGCCGGAGGACAGTCGCGCCGGCAGGAACGCCCAGGCGCCCGGACCGGAAATGTCATCGCGCACAGCCGAACCTGAGCTGTAGACCATGGCGTCCGGCAATGGCGCATAGGTGGCGGTGAAGGTGACGCGGCGGAACTCGTCCTTTGCAGGCGTGAGATCGTTCCATGCCCTTGCCTGCGGCAAGGCTACGGGAGCGACCGCAAGCCGTTCGTCGAGCGCGGCGATTAGCGCGTGCTTCTCGACACGGCGCTGCAATTGCCAGACGCCGAGACCGATGAGAACGGCGACCATTGCCAGCGTAAACAGGCCGAAGGGAAGACGCCGGGCGGTCATTTCGGCGCGCGGTCGATCAGGCGGCCTTCCGCAGCCTTGTGGTGGTATTGCAGCGCGATCAGCAGCGACTTCATCGAGCGCAGCGGCAGCAGCGTGGTGGCCAGTATCAGCGGCAGCCACAACACCGCGTGCAACCAGAAAGGCGGCTGGTATTTGATCTCGACGATCAGCGCAGCGCCGACCACGATCGCACCCGCGATCATGATCATGAAGATCGCAGGCCCATCACCGGAATCCATGAACGCGAAGTCGAGGCCACAGGACTCGCAGCTCGGGCGCAAGGTCAGGAAGCCGGAATAGATCTTTCCCTTGCCGCAGCGCGGGCATTTGCAAGCAATGCCGCGCAGCGCGCTTTCGGTGAGGGTTGGTAGCGCTCGATCCATGCAACTCCTCTTCCCCTCTCTCCTTGTGAGAGGGTGCACAAGCGGCCTTGGCCGCCTTTGCCAGGAACGCCGGTGCTTTGCATCGGCTCTGGCGTAAGCATCGCGGACGAGGGCTCTCTCTCCGAGACCGCTCATCCGGCGCGGATTGCATCCGCGCCACCTTCTCCCACAAAGGAAGGAGGAACGCCCCCTCTCCCGCATGGCCTTCACCGACGGCTTCTGTGGGCAAGAAGGGAGAAAAAGCAGAAGGGCGGCCCTGCGGCCGCCCTTCTTAACACGATCTCCGCTCTCAGTGCGCGGCGTGGCCGGCGACTTCGGCGCCGCGACCCCACACATAGATGCAGACGAAAAGGAACAGCCAGACCACGTCGAC
>JAEZEU010000137.1 GCA_023432885.1 Pseudomonadota bacterium
TCGGGCAAGACGCTGCTGGCGCAGACGCTGGCGCGCATCCTCGACGTGCCGTTCACGATGGCGGATGCGACGACGCTGACCGAAGCCGGCTATGTCGGCGAGGACGTCGAGAACATCATCCTGAAGCTGCTGCAGGCGGCCGACTACAACGTCGAGCGCGCGCAGCGCGGCATCGTCTATATCGACGAAATCGACAAGATCAGCCGCAAGTCCGACAATCCCTCGATCACCCGCGACGTGTCGGGCGAGGGCGTGCAGCAGGCGCTTCTCAAGATCATGGAAGGAACCGTGGCTTCCGTTCCGCCGCAGGGCGGCCGCAAGCATCCGCAGCAGGAATTCCTGCAGGTGGACACCACGAACATCCTGTTTATCTGCGGCGGCGCCTTCTCGGGACTCGAGAAGATCATCTCCGCGCGCGGCCGTTCGACCTCGATCGGCTTCGCTGCGCAGGTGCTGGCGCCCGAAGACCGCCGCACCGGCGAGATTTTCCGCCATGTCGAGCCGGAGGATCTCCTGAAATACGGCTTGATCCCGGAATTCGTCGGCCGTCTGCCTGTGGTCGCCACTTTGGAAGACCTCGACGAGACCTCGCTGAAGAAGATCCTTACCGATCCCAAGAACGCGCTGGTCAAGCAATACCAGCGGTTGTTCGAGATGGAGAACATCGACCTCACCTTCGCCGACGAGGCGCTCGGTGCGGTTGCCCGCAAGGCGATCGAGCGCAAGACCGGCGCGCGAGGCCTGCGCTCCATCCTGGAAAGCATTCTGCTCGAGACGATGTTCGACCTCCCGGGCCTGGAAGGCGTCGAGGAAGTCGTGATCTCGCGCGAAGTAGTCGAGGGAACCGCGCGTCCGCTCTACATCTATGCGGACCGTTCCGACCGCGCGGTGGAAAGCTCGGCGAGCGCCTGATCCAGGCGCCGCTGAAGCCGCGAATGGTGCTGCGGGGGTGTTCCCGCAGCCGGGACCCGGCGTAAGCGTTGTGGCGCGTTTGGCCCGATTTACGGCTCTTTTCAGTGACTTGACACCCCCGCACCCGATAGCCACCTAATGCAGTGGCGGCGAACCTTGCAACTTGAGATTCGTCCTCAACGACGAGCCGGACATGAGGTTTCTCTAGGGGCCGATTGAACCGGAAATTCCGCACCTTGTGGCAGTTGCGCAAAAGCGGACTGCGAGCAAGGGGGCACAACAAAAGGAACAGGCCATGACGACCTCAAAACCCCGGCCCGCTATCGTCCACGGCGAAGCACACGCCTATCCCGTGCTGCCGCTGCGCGACATTGTCGTTTTTCCGCACAACATCGTGCCGCTCTTCGTTGGCCGCGAGAAATCGATCCGCGCCCTCGAAGAGGTGATGAAGAACGATGCGCTGGTCATGCTCGCCACGCAGAAGAACGCTTCCGATGACGATCCGGCACCCGAGGCGATTTACGAGACCGGAACGCTTGCCAGCGTGCTGCAGCTCCTGAAGCTCCCGGACGGCACCGTGAAGGTGCTGGTGGAAGGGCTCGCGCGCGCCCGCGTCGAGAAATACACCGACCGGACCGAATATTACGAGGCGACCGCCGTCGCGCTCGCCGACACCGACGCCAACTCCGTCGAGGCGGAGGCCCTGGCGCGCTCGGTCGTGTCCGATTTCGAAAGCTATGTGAAGCTGAACAAGAAGATCTCCGCCGAAGTCGTCGGCGTGGTGCAGTCGATCACCGATTTCGGCAAGCTCGGCGACACCGTCGCCTCGCATCTTGCGGTGAAGATCGCCGATCGCCAGGGCATCCTGGAGACGTTGTCGGTCACCCAGCGCCTGGAGAAGGTGCTCGGGCTGATGGAGAGCGAGATCTCGGTGCTGCAGGTCGAGAAGCGCATCCGCTCGCGCGTCAAGCGCCAGATGGAGAAGACCCAGCGCGAGTATTACCTCAACGAGCAGATGAAGGCGATTCAGAAGGAACTCGGCGACGACGAGGGCCGGGACGAGCTCGCCGATCTCGAAGAGAAGATCAACAAGACCAAGCTGTCCAAGGAAGCGCGCGAGAAGGCGCAGCACGAGCTGAAGAAGCTGCGCCAGATGTCGCCGATGTCCGCGGAGGCGACCGTCGTGCGCAACTATCTCGACTGGCTGCTGTCGATCCCGTGGAACAAGAAGTCCAAGGTCAAGAAGGACCTCGAGGCTGCCCAGGCGGTGCTCGACAGCGATCACTATGGCCTGGAGAAGGTCAAGGACCGCATCATCGAGTACCTTGCGGTGCAGTCGCGCGCCAACAAGCTGACCGGACCGATCCTGTGCCTGGTTGGGCCTCCCGGCGTCGGCAAGACCTCGCTCGGCAAGTCCATCGCGAAGGCGACGGGGCGCGAATTCGTGCGCGTCTCGCTCGGCGGCGTGCGTGACGAAGCCGAGATCCGCGGTCACCGCCGCACCTATATCGGCTCGATGCCCGGCAAGATCATCCAGTCGATGCGCAAGGCGAAGACCTCGAATCCGCTGTTCCTGCTGGACGAGATCGACAAGATGGGCGCCGATTTCCGCGGCGATCCGTCGTCGGCCCTGCTTGAGGTCCTCGACCCCGAGCAGAACTCGACCTTCAACGATCACTATCTCGAGGTGGACTACGATCTCTCCAACGTGATGTTCATCACGACCGCGAATACGCTCAATATTCCCGGGCCGCTGATGGACCGCATGGAGATCATCCGGATCGCCGGCTACACCGAGAACGAAAAGGTCGAGATCGCGCGCAAGCACCTGATCCCGAACGCCGTCTCCAAGCACGGTCTGGACTCCAAGGAGTTCTCGATCGATGACGACGCGCTGCTCTTGATGATCCGCCGCTACACCCGCGAAGCGGGCGTGCGCAACCTGGAGCGTGAGCTCTCCACACTCGCCCGCAAGGCGGTGAAGGAGCTGATGATCTCCAAGAAGAAGTCGGTGAAGGTGACCGAGAAGACTCTGGAAGAGTTCCTCGGCGTGCCGAAGTATCGCTATGGCGAGATCGAGAGCGACGACCAGGTCGGCATCGTTACGGGCCTTGCCTGGACCGATGTTGGCGGCGAGTTGCTGACGATTGAAGGCGTCATGATGCCCGGCAAGGGCAAGATGACGGTGACCGGCAATCTGCGCGACGTCATGAAGGAATCGATCTCGGCTGCGGCGTCCTACGTCCGCTCCCGCGCGATCACCTATGGCATCGAGCCGCCGATGTTCGACCGGCGCGATATCCACGTGCACGTGCCGGAGGGCGCAACCCCGAAGGACGGCCCGTCCGCGGGTGTCGCCATGGCCACCGCGATCATCTCGGTCATGACCGGCATTCCGGTCCGCCATGATGTCGCGATGACGGGCGAGATCACGCTGCGTGGACGCGTGCTGCCGATCGGCGGCCTCAAGGAGAAGCTGCTGGCTGCCGCCCGTGGCGGCATCAAGACGGTGCTGATCCCCGAGGACAACGCCAAGGATCTCACGGAGATTTCCGATGCGATCAAGGGCGGCCTGGAGATCATCCCGGTTTCGCGTCTCGATGAGGTGGTCGCGAAGGCGCTGGTCCGGGTGCCCGCGCCGATCGTCTGGGAAGAGGACACCAAGGTGCCCGTCAAACCGGACGGCGGCGAGGAAGCGGCCGGCGGCCTCAGAGCGCACTGAGCCTGAAAACGACGCAAATATGACGAAAGCGGCGTCCTGCGGGGCGCCGCTTTTGCGATCGCGGCTCGCCAAGCTTGCACATGCCGGCGCGGCAGCGCTAAAGAGTAGGCGAGGGCGGCTAGCTCAGCTGGTTAGAGCATCTCGTTTACACCGAGAGGGTCTGCGGTTCGAATCCGTAGCCGCCCACCAGCCTTCTCCCTTCGGGCCATGGCTCGGCGAGCCGGGCCCGCAAGGCGAAGGCTGTCGCGCCGAAGTCGCGCAGCGGCGAAGGCGGACTGTCACCGCAGCGTCCGGGCC
>JAEZEU010000154.1 GCA_023432885.1 Pseudomonadota bacterium
ATCGACGTGCATGTCACGCTGACCGACGGCTCCTATCACAGCGTCGACTCCTCCGATCTGGCGTTCCGCACCGCCGCCCGCATCGGCGTGTCCGAGGCCCTGCCGCAGTGCCAGCCGGTGCTGCTGGAGCCGATCCACGTGGTCGAGATCGTCTGCCCGACGGAGGCCACCGCCAAGATTAACGCGATCCTGTCGGCCCGGCGCGGCCAGATCCTCAGCTTCGATACCCGCGAGGGCTGGTCCGGCTGGGATTGCGTCCGCGCCACGATGCCGGAAGCGGAGATCGGCGATCTCATCGTCGAACTGCGCTCGGCCACCGCCGGCGCCGGCAGCTTCACGCGGCAGTTCGACCGCATGGCCGAAGTCACCGGCCGCGACGCCGACAAGATCATCGCCGCGCATCGCGACGCCGCGTGAACGGTTTCTCGTACTGAAGCTGCGATCTTACCCTCTCCTTCTATGAGGGAGAGGGTCATCTTGGGAGCGAAGCGACCGAGATGCTGCTCGGCAGAGAGAGGCCTCTCTATCTATCCGCTCTGTTCGCTTTACGGCATCGCCAGCCCCCAGCTGGCTGGCAGATTGCGAAAGGCCAGATGGACCCCCGCACTAAGGGAGGCTGTCTTGAAGCCGAACTTGCCCCAAGCCGTAGCCAGCGCCTGTTTGGTAAAGAGCGAGACGTGACCGTTGCGCGGCCCGACGTACCACCAGGCGAGACCGGAATTTTGGATGTCGTCAGGCTGGGTCAGCGTCGAATAGAGCACGGCCCCGGGGTCGCCCACCAATTCGACGATCCTGCCGATTCCGTCCAACGGATCAGGCAGGTGCTCGAGCGTCTCGAAACAGGTCACGAGGTCAAACTTCCCCTCGGGTCGACCCGCATGCTCCTCGACCATCGGATCGTAGGTCACAGCTTCCTTGAAGCCACGGGCCCTCAATGCGGAACAGAGAACGTCGTTGCCGCCGCCGTAGTCGAGCACCCTCATGCCGGCCTTGTGAGCAGCCCACAGGTTGGCCACCCAGTCGGCGTTTCCGCTCGGACGCGTGGTGCGATAATCGGGATCGAAGATGTGGTAATCGTCGTTGTAGATGTGGGTCTTGAAATCGCCGAGACCCCAGTCGTCGAACGCATCGGTGAACAGGAAGCCGCAGGTTGCGCACCGGCGATAATAGATCGGGATGCCCGACAGCGGGGTGTGCAGTCCTCTCGCAATTTCACAAGAGCGGTTCATGTCGACGACGCCGAAGAGCGCCGATGGACCGCTGCAGATCTTGCACGCCATGTGCGCCTTGGAGGCCGGCTTGAGTCCCAGTTCGGCTACTGACATGATGGCTCCCCAAAACCGCGCTTCACGCGGGAACGTGCGGCGAATCAGACCCATGCCGCACGCCATCAAGTATTGGTCAAGGTTAACGATCTCCTAACCATATCGTCAGACCGCCGAGAGGTCCCATCGGCTGCCCGGACAACAGGAGAATTCCCGGTTCACGCTCCATCCTTGGCCTCCCCCTGTCGGGCTTCCGTTGCAGGCACCACGCAGGCAAGATGCCTGCAATGCTCGGTTCCCGCGCCAATGTCCTGCTTGCCTGTGCGCTCAGCGCGCTCGCCGGGTACGTCGACGGCATCGGCGTCCTGCATCTCGGCGGCCTGTTCGTCTCCTTCATGAGCGGCAATTCGACCCGCATGGGCGTCAGTCTCGCCGACGGGCAATGGATGGCCGCCCTTGAGGCGCTGGGATTGATCGTGCTGTTCGTCGCCGGAGCGGCCATCGGAAGCCTGATCGTGCTCGGCCGCTCGGCCTGGCGTCAGGCGGTGGTCTTGCTCGCGGAAGCGGCGCTGCTTTTCGCTGCGGGGCTCGCCCATCACCTCGAGCAGCAGCCGGTCGCGGTGGCCTTTATCGTGCTGGCGATGGGGATCGAGAACGCCGTGTTCCAGATCGAGGGCGGGGGAGGGCTCGGCCTCACCTATGTCACGGGTGCGCTGGTCAAGGTGGGCCAATTCCTCGCCGCGGCGGCAACCGGCGGTCCGCGCTGGAGCTGGCTGCCCAATCTCCTGCTATGGGCCGCGCTGGTGGCGGGAGCTACGGGCGGCTCGCTGGCCTATGCCAGCCTCAAGCTCGACGCGATCTGGATCGCAGGTGTCGTCGCGCTGGCGCTGGCGGCCATAGTCGCTGCGGGCGCGAAGCGCGCGGATTGACAGCGCGCGCGGCTTGTTCGAAGCAGGACGGATGACACCAGGACCAAGAACCCCCGCCGCGTGCCTGATCGGTTGGCCGGCCGCGCATTCCCGCTCGCCGCTGATCCATCACTACTGGCTGCGCACGCTCGGCATTGAGGGCGGCTATGTGATCGAGGCCGTGCCGCCGGACGATTTCCGCGATTTCGTGCTGCGGCTGTCGCTGCGCGGCTTCGTCGGCGCCAACGTCACCATTCCCCACAAGGAGCAGGCACTGGCGCTTTCCAGGCCCGATGCGCGCGCGAAAGCCGTCGGCGCCGCCAACACGCTATGGTTCGAGAACGGCGAGCTTTGCTCCACCAACACCGACGTCGAAGGCTTCATCAACAATCTCGACGCCAGTGCGCCCGGCTGGGACAAGGCGGAAGAGGCGCTGGTGCTGGGGGCGGGCGGCTCGGCCCGCGCGGTCGTGTTCGGGCTCGTCGAGCGCGGCATCAGGACCGTGCACCTCGCCAACCGCACGCTGGAGCGAGCACAGGGGCTGGCCGCTCAATTCGGCGCCAGCGTGCAGCCGATAAGATGGGAAGAGGGCGGCGAATTGCTGCCGCGTGCCGGGCTGCTGGTCAACACCACCTCGCTCGGCATGCACGGCCAGCCGCCGCTCGAGATCGATGTCGCGCGCCTGCCGGCCGACGCCGTCGTCGCCGACCTCGTCTACGTGCCGCTGCAAACCGAACTGCTGGCCGCCGCGCAAGCGCGCGGGCTGAAGACTGCCGACGGCCTCGGCATGCTGCTGCACCAGGCCGTGCGCGGCTTCGAATTGTGGTTCGGCCGCCGTCCGCAGGTGACGCCAGACCTCCGCGCGCTGGTCGAAGCCGACCTCAAGCAGGCGTGATCTGATCTCCATCCCGTTGGCTGGTCGCATCCTTGTGAGCGGAATGTCGTTGTTCGCTCCGGGGTGAAGCACTACCTCAATTGCATCCCGGAGGTGCCCCATGCCCAACCATCATTTGAACTTCCTTCGTCCGCTGGTTGCCGTCGCGATGCTGGCGGCTTCAACCACGTACGCACTCGCTCAGCAATCGCCGACGCCCAGCCGCGTCCGCGGCACCGTAGAGGGGGTCAATGGCGACGTGCTGGCCGTGAAGTCACGCGGCGGCCAAGACGTTTCGCTGCATATGACGCCGGACGTCCGCGTCCTCGGCATCACCAAAATCCCGCTGTCCGACATCAAGGTCGGTTCCTTCGTCGGCACCACGACGGTGCCAGGACCGGGGGGTACGCAGAATGCGGTGGAGGTGCACGTCTTTCCGGAGGCCATGCGCGGCACCGGCGAGGGCTCGCGTCCCTGGGATCTGCGTCCCCATTCGAGCATGACCAATGCAACGGTCGCGGACTCCGTCGTGAGCAATGACGGCCACACGCTCCTGATCAAATACAGGGGCGGCGAGAAGAAGGTGCTGGTATCGCCCGAGACGCCAATCGTTACCTACGTTCCCGGCGACAAGAGCGAGCTGAAGGCAGGCGCCAAGGTGATCGCCTTCACGAAAAAGCTGCCCGACGGCTCCCTCGAAACCGACCGCGTCGGCGTCGGCCGCGATGGCCTGACCCCGCCGATGTGATTATCCCTTCGCTTCCCGGAATACTGCCGGGGCAGTGGTGTTCCTCCCTCCGGGCTGAAATATCCTGGGAGGGACGCCATGCGGAAATCAGCCACACTTTTCGCCTCGCTCACGCTTGCCGCGCTCGCCACGCAGGTGCTGGCGCAGCAGCCGCCGACGCTCCGCATCCGCGGCACCATCGAGGCGGTCGACGGCCCAATGCTGTCGATCAAGTCGCGCGAGGGCACCGACATGAAGGTGAAGATGACAGATAATGCCGCAGTGTTCGCTGTGGTAAAGACCGATCTCTCCGAGATCAAGCAGGGCTCCTATATCGGCGTCACCGCGATGCCCGACCCCGACGGCACCCAGCGTGCCATCGCCGTACATATCTTCCCGGAAAACCAGCGGGGCGCCGCGGAGGGCTTTCGCCCCTGGGACGCACGGCCCAACAGCACCATGACGAATGCGACGGTGGCGGAAACCGTGAAGGGCACCGATGGCCAGAACATCCTGGTGAAATACAAGGACGGCGAGAAGAAAGTCGTGGTGCCGCCGGGCACCCCGATCGTCACCTTCGTCGCCAGCGACAAGTCGGAAGTGAAGCCCGGTGCCAGGCTCATCATCTTTGGCGCGACAAAAAAGGACGACGGCACGCTGGAAACCGCCCGCGTCAATGTCGGCCGCGACGGGGTGATACCGCCGATGTGAGGGGGCGGTACTTTTATCCGCCGGCCGTTTGGGCCTTGTCCGAGACAGCGGGGGCTGAAACGCGCGGGACAGGAACCCCCGGCGCGTGGCAGACGTTAGCGATCGAGGGCGGCGTTCTGGCTTTGCCGAAATCTAGCTGAACGCCGCACCCGTCGTCGGGTCCATTGGCGCGGCTGCTCCGGTTTGTCCGGCCGTTGCGCGAGAGTTCTGCAAGGAGTTCCCCGTGTCCGCGCGTCGCATCCTGATCGTTGAAGACGAAACCATGATCGCCATGATGATCGAGGATTTCCTGACCGACCTCGGATGGGACGTAGTCGGCATGGTCGGCACGCCGGATCGCGCGATGGCCACGGCGCGGGAATCCGATTTCGATGCGGCCCTTCTCGATGTGAATCTCAATGGCCAGGACACCTTTGGGGTGGCGGATGTTCTCAGCGAGCGTCAGATTCCCTTCGTGTTTGCAACCGGCTACGGCCATGACGGTGTCGCCGATCGCTTTCGAGACGTGCCGACGCTGACGAAGCCGTTCCATCGCGACGATCTGGATCGCGCGTTGCGCGAGGCGATGGCAAGTGCCGGCTCCCCGAGCGAAAGCGCCGGGATCTCAGGCTAGCTCCTTCGATAGCGGAACGTTGACCGTGTAGATGACGCCGTCGCTGGCGAATTCACGGTGCACAACGGCGTTCGGTATCGCTCTTTCGATCAACTCGCTTCCGAAGCCTTTTGTTTTCGGTTCCTCGGTCTTCGGGCCGCCGTGTTCGTGCCACGTCACAATCAAAAGCGGCTCGCCGTTGCGCCGATCGACGCTCCAACTCAGGTCTACGGTGCCCGCGCGCACGGAAAACGCGCCGTACTTGGCAGCGTTGGTTGCGAGTTCATGGAACACCAGCGCGAAGGGCGTCGCGAGATCGGCCGGCAAGAATACCTCCTCGCCCGAGATTCTGACCCGGTCGGGATTGCTGCCGATATGCGGCGCCAACTGCCTCTGTGCCAATGTCGCCAGGTCAGCGC
>JAEZEU010000272.1 GCA_023432885.1 Pseudomonadota bacterium
CCGCCGATCAGGCCGAAGCCGATCAGCGCGACGCGCTTGAATGATCCGGATGCGCTCACTTGCCCGCCATGAAGTCACGCAGGCCCTCGACGACGAGGCGGTTGGCCTCCTCGGTGCCGATGGTCATGCGCAGCGCATGCGGCAGGCCGTAATTGTTGAGCGCGCGCAGCACTAGGCCGCGTCTCGTGAGATATGCATCCGCCTCCGCCGAGGTCTTGCCCTTCGTCGTCGGAAAGTGGATCAGCACGAAATTGGCGACGCTCGGCGTCACCTTGAGGCCGAGCTTGGAAATCTCCTCGGTGAGCCAGTTGCGCCACTTTTCGGTGTGCGCCTTCGACATCTGGACATGCGCGGTGTCCTCGATGGCGGCGACCGCCGCCTTCATCGCCGCCGTCGAGACGTTGAAGGGGCCGCGGATGCGGTTGACGGCATCGACGATGTGGGCCGGACCGAACATCCAGCCGACCCGCAAGGCGGCAAGCCCGTGGATTTTCGAGAAGGTGTGCGTCATCACCGTGTTCTCGGTGGTCGCCACCAGTTCGATGCCCTGCTCGTAATCGTTGCGCGAGACATAATCGGAATAGGCCGCGTCCAGCACCAGCAGCACGTGGCCGGGCAGGCCGGCGCGCAGGCGCTTGATCTCGTCGAACGGCAGATAGGTTCCGGTCGGATTGTTGGGGTTGGCAAGCCACACCAGCTTGGTGCGCGGGGTCACGCGCTCGAGGATCGCATCCACATTGGCGGTGTAGTCGGTCTCCGGCGCGACAACGTTCTTCGCCCCGTTCGCCATGGTCGCGATCGGATAGACCAGGAAGCCGTGCGTGGTGGAGATCGCCTCGTCGCCCTGGCTCAGATAGGTGTGCGCCAGCAGGTTGAGGATCTCGTCCGAGCCGGCGCCGCAGATGATACGGGCGGGATCGAGGCCGTAAGCGCGGCCGATCGCCTCGCGCAGCACCCGCGACGTGCCTTCCGGATAGTCCTCGAGATGCGCGGCCACCTCCTTGTACGCGGCAAGCGCCTTCGGCGAGGGCCCGAACGGGGTCTCGTTCGCCGACAGCTTGAATACCTTGCGGCCCGGCTCGGCCACCGGGCTCTTGCCCGGCGTGTAGGGCGCAATATCGAGGATGCCGGGATTCGGCACGGGGCGGTTCATTTCTGGCTCCGGGTGGTCTGGGGCTTTAGGATTTGACCCCATTTTGGGGCACCGTATAGCGCGTTGCGTGGCTGCCGACGAGGGCCGAAGAGCGCACCGAGGCCCCCGCTTTGAGCAGGGCCAGCTTGATCTTCTCGAATCCGCCGCCCTCGACCGACACCAGCAGCGCCGCGCCGTCGAAGGCCGTATCGGGCACGACGACGATTTCCGCCAGCGGCGCCAGCGCGCGGGCGGTATCGGCATTCCAGCCGGAGACGCGGACGCTCCACATCTGGACCTCCGTAACCATGGCGTCGTCGGCCACGCGCGAGATCACGAACACCGGCAGCGCGGCCGGATGATCGGCGCGCTCGAGGAAGGGCAGCCGCGCAATGATCTTTGGCGCGCCGTCGGCTTCCAGCTCGGTCCACCAGGGTGTGCGGCTCGACACGGCCGAGACCAGCGCCAGGTCGCCCTTGGATTTCGCCACCGCCTCGACCGCCGCAGCACCGCTGAAATGCGCGACATAGGGCACGACAAATCCGAAATGAAACCGTGCCGAATCCCGCATCGCGGTTTCGCTGACCGAGACGTCGGCATGCACCGAGAACGGCGCCTGGACATAAGTGAACGTCGAGATGATGACGCGCCAGATGCTCTCGATGGTGTCGAGCGGCAGGATGCCGCGATGACGCTCCACCAGATGCCGCATCATGCTGGCTTCGCGCGCGGGACGGAATGCCGAGCCGACTTCCTGGGTCTGCTTCACCTGGATCAGGCGATCGATGATGTCGCCGCGCGCCATCAGCAGGCGGTGGACCTGCTCGTCGATCGCATCGATCTCCTTGCGCAGCTCGGCCAGCGAGGGCGGAGCGGGGGGCGGCTTTGACATGGCGAACCTTCCGGCGCCGGAAAAAGCCGGCGAACAAGGGCATTGATTAGGTAAGGCCGGCACTGAAAGCAAAGAGAAATGACGAAAATCGAGCCTGGCGCGACCCATGCCTGGCCGGTTAACCACGCCGTTGTCTTGACGAAAGGCCCTCGCGCCGCTAGCTTTGGCCTTGTTCCGTGGTCATTTGAGCCGGCCGGCTTGCAGCCACGTTAAATAAATCGCTAAACAGGCCGGGGACAGACATCCCGGCCGAACCCCGTTCAGGCCGGGTTTTTTATTGGCCTGATGTCTGTTCCAAAGGACCTCCGCGTGGAGGCCGGTGCTGAGATGGCAGAGTTGAAATCGGTTGCAAGTCCGGCGATCCAGACCGACGATCGCCTGCACGAGGTCGATCGTCCCTCGTCCACGGTCGCACGGTTCGGCATGGACCAGCCGCTGAAGCTTGATTGCGGCATCGATCTCGCGCCCTTCCAGATCGCCTATCAGACCTATGGCGAGCTCAATGCGGACCGCACCAACGCGATCCTGATCTGCCATGCATTGACAGGCGACCAGCATGTCTTCAACACGCATCCCATCACCGGCAAGCCGGGCTGGTGGGACACCATGGTGGGCCCGGGCCTTCCGCTCGACACCCGCCAGTATTTCATCATCTGCTCCAACGTGATCGGCGGCTGCATGGGCTCGACCGGTCCTGCCTCGACCAATCCCGCGACCGGCAAGCCATGGGGGCTGGATTTTCCGATCATCACCATCCCCGACATGGTGCGCGCGCAGACCATGCTGATCGACCGTCTCGGCATCGAGACGCTGTTCTGCGTGGTCGGCGGCTCGATGGGCGGCATGCAGGTGCTGCAATGGACCGCTGCCTATCCGGATCGCGTGTTCTCGGCGCTGCCGATCGCATGCTCGACGCGGCATTCGGCGCAGAACATCGCATTCCACGAGCTCGGGCGTCAGGCGATCATGGCCGATCCGGACTGGCGCGGCGGACGCTATGTCGACCATGGCTTGCATCCGCATCGCGGGCTCGCGGTGGCGCGCATGGCGGGCCACATCACCTATCTCTCCGACGCCGCGCTGCATCGCAAGTTCGGGCGGCGCATGCAGGATCGCGAACTGCCGACGTTTTCGTTCGATGCAGATTTCCAGGTTGAGAGCTATCTGCGCTATCAGGGCTCCTCCTTTGTCGAGCGCTTCGACGCCAACAGCTATCTCTATCTGACACGCGCGATGGATTATTTCGACATCGCAGGCGACCATGGCCGATCCGGACTGGCGCGGCGGACGCTATGTCGACCATGGCTTGCATCCGCATCGCGGGCTCGCGGTGGCG
>JAEZEU010000239.1 GCA_023432885.1 Pseudomonadota bacterium
AAGCGAGCTTACGAGCCTCCCGCCTCCGCTGACGGCACCAGGGTTCTGATCGACCGGCTGTGGCCGCGCGGGGTGAAGAAGGAAAAAGCCGCGATCGATGAATGGATGAAGGAAATCGCACCCAGCACCGACTTGCGCAAATGGTTTGGACACGATCCGGAGCGCTGGCCGGAGTTCCGCCGGCGCTACCGGTCGGAGATCAAGAAGCATCCCGAGGAATTCCGGCGACTGCGCGAGCTCGCGCGGAAGGGACAGCTCACCCTCGTCTATGCCGCCCATGATGAAGCGCATAACGACGCCGTCGTGCTGAGGGACCTGCTCGTCGGGCGGCGGAATGGTGCAACGGCACCGGCCAAACGACACCCATGATCAGGCGCGTGATCCCAAAGAGACGGCGGATCCCGGCCTGACTCGAACGTGCGATGTACGTGATGAACTTGAATCCCGGCGGATCGGCCTCGCAGGGCAGCGCCGCCGCGCGCGCACGCTAGCAGCCTCGGCAGATCGTGAGCTTGGGCTTCAGGTTCTCATCTGCAGTTTGATCGCCCAACGACTGTACCTTTGATGACCTCTCGGCAGTATCAGGCTCTTGCCTGACCTTGGGCTGTTTTGCCGGGCGGGGCCTGATGGGCGGCGGATGGCCTGTATCCTCGATCTCGTCGATACTCACGCTAAAGCCGTCATAGTCGGCAGCCGGCTTCGATTGCGGCCCCGGCGCCTGCGAATTGTTTTCGGTCTTCGGGAGTCGCGCGTCTTTGGAACTGGCAGTCAGTGGCGAACTCTTCGCGGCTGCCGGTGATGGCGAACGCCTGACGGTCGATGTTGGCGGTGGACGATCGTCGGGCGCCGCAGGCGGCCAAACGTTCCCGGTGGACGGCGGCGGCGAACTTTTGGCGCTCGAACGTGGCGAAGAAGCGCCAGGACTCGCCAAGTTGCTTGTGGCCGCCGGTGGCGAAGCGTGGTCGGCCCCCCATGGCGGCGGGGCAAGTGAAAGTGGCGGCCCAACTGAGCTTTGACATCGAGCTGCGCCATGCGGCCAAACACCGACAGACAAGAAGCCGGCGGCAAATAGTGCAACGCTGTTCAATCTCAATCGCATCCTGCAATCCGATTCGATGTTGAAATCAGTAACTCCATGGCTCCGGGCGCGGCTGACTAAACACATAATGATCCAAATTGACCTAAATGGGGAGCATGCGGTGGGCTGCCGGCGAATCTGGGGCGCCGAACACCACAGGATGCCGTGTACTGCGAACGCCGCGACTGCCACCGGGATCGGGCCGGAACGAAAGCCAATCAGGGCAGGCGCGCGGCATCATGCTGCCGATTAGGTTAGCAGCAGAACATAGATGGGCGCGCGGTAAACGCCTGAAAAAACGTGCCTTATCAGGATGAGGCGATGCTGAAGATGGGCACGCGAACGGTTCCCCCCGCCGATGCCGAAAAGACCCGAGACAAATCCTGAAACCAGACCGACGAGCGCGAAGACCACGATGCGAAGGACGAGGTCATCCATGGCCTGATCTTCCATCATTGGAGTTGGGGTCGGGGTCCGGCGCATCGGATTGCGCGGACGTTCCGGCCGGACGGCTCAGAAGGCGTTCGAGCAGGGACTCGTAGATCGGCGCGCTGCCAAGTAAGGTCGGGATCAGCATGGCGATCACGCTGGCCGCCAGCATGGGCAGAACGAGGGTGACACTGCCCGTCATCTCGGCCGTCAGCACGATCCCGGTGAGTGGTGCCCTCACGATCCCGGTGAAAAGCGCTGCCATCCCGACGATGGCGAAACCTTCCGGCTGGACGCCGCTATCAGGGAATATCGCCTCGACCAGAAGGCCGAAGAAAAGGCCGCTCTGGGCACCGAGCACCAACATCGGCGCGAACAGACCGCCAGGTGTCCCCGCGGCGTATGATGCGGTGCTGAGCACCAGACGGATCCCATAGAAGAGCGGCAGCATCATCAGGCTGCCGGCACCATTCAGCACCCCCTGCGTGATGGAATCTCCGCCGCCCACGATCGATGGAGCGAACCACGCAAGCGCACCTACGGCCGCGCCGATCAATCCGGCGCGCAGTTCCACCGGGAAACGGGAAAGCCGGTCCGCGATGGCAAGCGCGCCGAGCAGCATTGAATTGTAGAGGACCGCGAGCAGGCCGGCGAAGAGGCCGAACAAAAAGAACAGTGGCGACAAAGCCCCGATGACAAGGTGGACTGATGGCACGCGAAAATCGAGGGCGTTGCCGAGCAGCAGCCGCGACACGCCAATGGCCGTGACCGAAGCGGCGAGTGCGGCAATGGCGATCCGGGTTTCAAACCGCTTGTAGAGCTCTTCAAGCACGAAGATCGCACCGGCCAGCGGGGCATTGAACGCCGTTGCAAGACCAGCCCCGGCGCCAGCGGCGATAAGTGCTCGGGCGTCGGGCCAGTCTCTCCGGCTCAGTTCGGACAGGTAGTGACCTGTGATGGCGCCCATCTGTACGCACGGTCCCTCACGCCCGAGGGCCAGGCCGGAGCCGATGGCGAGCACGCCGCCGACCAACTTGACCGGAATCAGCCTCCAGAACAGCGTTGGCTGCATACGTCGATCCAACGCCGCTTCCACATTGGGAATTCCGCTGCCAGACGCGGAAGGCGCGATACGCCTGACCAGCCATGCTGCGAAGGCGACCAGGATTGCAGCTGTGATCACGACCAGGGGCAACCCCGCAGGGCCCCGACCATGGGCCCAGACGATCAGGGTATTTCGCCAGATGTCGGAGTGAACGAGCAATAGTCGGAACAGTGCGCCAAAGAGGCCGGCGAATGCACCCACGATCAGCGCCAGGAACAACAGGCTCAC
>JAEZEU010000406.1 GCA_023432885.1 Pseudomonadota bacterium
GCCCGCTTCCGCGGGCGATAACCCCTACAGGCTGAA
The DNA here is from genome assembly GCA_023432885.1 of Pseudomonadota bacterium. GTDB lineage: Bacteria > Pseudomonadota > Alphaproteobacteria > Rhizobiales > Xanthobacteraceae > Bradyrhizobium. The sequence goes on from JAEZEU010000406.1 coordinate 37, forward strand.
CGTCACGCGCCATTGAGGAATTGCAGCGGGTCAACCGGCGAAGATCCCTTGCGGATCTCGAAGTGCAGCTGCGGTGAAGCCACCTCACCCGATTGCCCCGATTTGGCAATGATCTGGCCGCGCTTGATGGTGTCTCCGCGCTTCACCAGCAGTTCACTCGCGTGGGCATATGCGGTCACGTAGCCGTTGGAGTGCCGCACCAGGATCAGATTCCCGTATCCCTTCAGTTCGTTGCCGGAGTATGCGACGACGCCGTCCTCGGCGGCCTTGACCGGCGTGCCCTCGGGAACGGCGAGGTTGATGCCGTCATTGGCCTTGCCGTTGGTCTTGGCGCCGTAGCCGGCAATGACTTTGCCGCGCGCCGGCCAGCGGAAGGACGGCAGTGCGCTGGTGGTTTCGCTGGGCTTCGCCGCCGCGGCCGGTTCGGCAGGCTTCTCTTCCACCTGGACATTCGACTGGGCGAGACGCGCGCTCTGCTGCGGCGCGGCCGGAGTAACGGGGCGCGTGGCGGGCGGCGTCAGGGCGGCAACCTGCTGGGTGGGCGCTGCCGGCGCGGGTGCCGGTTCGGCGGTGGTTTGCTTCGAGCCGGGCACGGTAAGTTTCATGCCGATGCTGAGCTTGGCCGACGTATCCAGATGGTTGGCGCGGGCGAGTTGGCCGACCGGCACGCGATGGCGGCGGGCAATATTGTGGAGCGTATCGCCGCGGTTGACGAAGTGCACCCTTGAGGCCGCCGCGGCTGGTCTGGTCGCCGGCGCCGCCACGGCGGGTGCAGGCGCTGCGGCCGTGGCGGCTGCGCGCGGAATGATCAGTTGCTGGCCGGGCGAAAGCGTGCGCGGGCCCTTGTAGCCGTTGGCCCGCAGAATGTCGGCGGTCGAGACATTATAGCGCTTGGCGAGGATTTCCAGCGTGTCGCTGGTACCGACAATGATGGTAGTGCCGTGGGCGGGCGCATTGCGGGTCGCGGCGACCGATTTCGGCCCGACGCTGCCGGTGGCCTCAAGCTGCGGCCGCGCTGGCGGCGTGTAGGACGAGAGCCCCCGCCCGCCTCCGGACACACCGTGGCTTGGCGCTGGATAGGACTGCGGCGCTGCGACCGCTGGCGGCGGCGCCGTGTACGGGCGGGAATATTGCGGCAGTTCGCGCCGCTCGACGGCGGCTGTAGGCACCGATGTGGGCGGTACCGATGCGGTCGCCTCAGGCTGGGAGGAAAACGGGTTGGAAAAATCGCTCGACTGGAAGCGGCTCGACGTATCGGCGCTGCACCCGGCGAACGCGAACGAAATCAGCGCCAGTGCCGCGGACTGCGGCACCCGGCGCGAGCGAAGCAACTCGACGACTCGGGGCATGGTTACTCACTCGTACGCAACAAAATACTGTTTTGAGTAAACACCTCCCGAGTAAATAACGGCTTAACCTCCGGATAAGGCCTTGGAACAAACGACCAATCCGAATTCTAAAGCTCGCGGGCAATGCCCGGCAGAGCCGGTACGAAGCGCACGTCGACCAGCTCCTTGCGATCGAAGCCGGTTTCCGTGCGGCTGGCCCTGACCAGGGTCTGAACGCCATGGTGAGGGCCGACAGGGACGACCAGCACCCCGCCCGACTCCAGCCGGTCCAGCAGCTTCTCGGGGATGTTTTCCATCGCTGCGGTCACGATGATGCGATCGAACGTGCCGAGATTTTCCGGGATGTCGTAGCCGTCGCCGAGGATCACCTCGACATTATCGTAGCCGAGCTTCTTGAGCCGGCTGCGGGCGCCGTCGGCAAGAGTCCGGTACCGCTCGATGCTCACCACCTCCCGGCACAGCTTCGACAAGACGGCCGCCTGATAGCCGGAGCCCGTGCCTATTTCGAGCACCCGGTGCTGCCTCTGCAAGCCGAGCTGCTCGGTCATGTAGGCGACTACGAAGGGCTGGCTGATGGTCTGCCCGCATTCGATGCCGAGTGCGCTGTCGCGGTAGGCATAGGCAGCATCCCCCTTCTCCACAAATGCTTCGCGCGGCACCTCTTCCATTGCGCGCAGCACCGCCTGATCGCTGATGCCCCGCCGCCGAAGCGTCAGCTGAAACATCATCTTTTCCGGCGGAGGTTGCGGGGTAGTCATGGCGGTCTCGACAACAGCGGGTGCCCTGAATATCTGGGTCAGGATGATGCGATTTCGCTTGACTCTTTAAGCGAAAATTTCGTTTTTCCCCTGTTCCCGGCAGGGAACCCAGATTGGGCTTTGACGTTAATCGCTCCGGTTACATATAGGTGATGCGATCGGGCGGCGTATGGCACACAATGAGGCGTCGACGCCGACATTGCGTGCCCGGCCTTTATTTGCGAACCTGAGCAGCACAAGGGTCAGGGATTTCAGCGATGACAGCGACACGCCCGGTGGGCGGTTCTGTGTTCCTCGTCGAGGACGAGGTGATGATCCGGATGATGGTGGCCGACATGCTCGAGGAGCTCGGGTACCGAGTCGCAGCCGAGGCCGGAGAGATCAACGAGGCGGTAAAGCTCGCGCAGACCACAGACTTCGACTTTGCCATCCTCGACGTCAACGTCAACGGCAAGGTGATCTCGCCCGTCGCCGACTTGATCAAGGCGCGCAACCGGCCGTTTATTTTCGCCACAGGCTACGGCTCCTCCGGCTTGCCCGAGGAATATCGCGACCGCCCGGCGCTGCAGAAGCCGTTTCAGCTGGAAACACTGGCACGGATGATTGACGCGACGCTGAAGGACGCAGCAGCTTAAGTGTCCGCGTCGGCTTGACCGGATTCCAGAGCGTCACCTGAAGGAACGAGCGGCCCGTAGCGCACCGGATAGGCCCGCACAGGTGGCGGCGTATGGCAGCCATCATTTCAGCGTCTTCGCCAGCGTTTCCGAAAAGGCCTCATCGGTACGGTCGAGCCGCAGCGGTGTCACCGAGACATAGTTCGCGGCGAGCGCGGCAAGGTCGGTGCCCTCGGGTGGCGCGTCCATGATGACGGCGCGTTCGAAGCCGATCCAGAAATACGGATTGCCGCGGCCGTCGCGCCGCTCATCGACCTTGAGAAAGCCGAGATTGCGCTTGCCCTGCCGCGTCACGCGCACCCCGCGGACCTGCTCGGGCGTGCACGCGGGAAAGTTGATGTTGATGACCGTGTTCTTCGGCACGCCCTCGTTCATGACCTTGCGCACGATATCAGGCCCGAATTTCAGCGCCGTTTCCCACAATGGCTTCTCGCGCGTCTCCATCGAAAATTCCTGCGATAGCGCAAATGACGGAAATCCCAGAATCGTGCCCTCGAGCGCGCCGGCAATGGTGCCGGAATAAACCACGTCTTCGGCGACGTTGCGTCCGCGATTGACGCCGGACAGCACGACATCGGGCTTCTTGTCGGAGAGGATGTGGCGCGCGCCCATGATGACGCAATCCGTCGGTGTGCCCCGCACGGCGAAGTGGCGCGGGCCGACCTCGCGCAATCGCAAGGGATCGTTCAGCGATAGCGAATGCGACACGCCGGACTGATCGAGCTCGGGCGCCACGATCCACACATCGTCGGACAGCGCCCGGGCGATCTCCTCGACGGCCTTCAGGCCCGGCGCGTGGATGCCGTCGTCATTGGTGCACAGAATTCGCATGC
>JAEZEU010000246.1 GCA_023432885.1 Pseudomonadota bacterium
TCACGACGAACATGCCGACGATATAGAGCACGCCGCCAGCCAGCCACATCGCCGCGCCCGGCTCGTCCCAGCGGAACGGCGCCAGTATCGCCAGAGCAAGGCACGTCAGCATCGAGCCCAGGAAGACCGGCAGGAACAGCGATTGCACGATCTCCCGGTTGATCGCGTTCATCGCCGCGTGCCGGCTGACTGATCGAGGCGGCTGAGCGCGTTCATGATGAAGACCGAGAACGCGAAATAGAGCCCGGCCAGGAGGCCGCACCCGACCGCTGACAACCACAGCAAGCCGGTGACCAGGCTGCCCACGATGCTCACTCCGTTTAATACGAGAAATTATCGTATTTGCTAAAAGCGATAAACTCTCGTATTCGGATCGTCAAGGGTTTCCGAAGGCGGGGCGTATGGCAAGGAAGGAGAAAGAGGGGGGCGGCGGGATCGCGCGGCTGGTGCCGGTGCAAAAGCGCAGCCGCGAGCGCTACGAGCACATCCTCAGTCAAGCCGCCGAGCTGCTGGCCGAAAAGGGCTCCGAGGCCTTTCGCATGAGCGAGCTGGTCGAGCGCACCGGCGTCGCCTTCGGCTCGCTCTATCAATATTTTCCCGACAAGACGGCAATCATCGGCACGCTCGCCGAACGCTACAACCAGGTCGGCCGCGACTGCGTCGCGCGGGACCTCGCGGCGGTCAAGACGGTCCGCGACCTGCACCCGGCGCTGTGCAGGATCGTCGACAGCTACTACCGGATGTTTATCGATGAGCCTGTGATGCGCGACATCTGGCGGGCCACCCAGGCCGACAGGGCCTTGCAGAAGCTCGACGAGGAGGACGTCGATTTTCTGGCAGGCCTGCTCGCAGATGCCGTTCGCCGCATCGCTCCGGATGCGCCAAAGCCTGCGCTGCAGGTTTACGGGCGGCTGGTCATGACTCTGATCGCTGCGGCAGTACGCCACGCCATCACGCTCCCGCCGAAACAGGCACGCCTGCTCCTTGCCACATTCAAGCAAATGCTGCCTAATGATCTCTCGATGCTGTGAGCCAACTGCATATCCGGTGCCTCATGAGCTGGTGGCCCTTCGGAAAGGAAACGGCGACGGCGACGCTGGACGGCCCTCACGCGCTGCTCGCCGACATCGAGAGCCGCGGAAAGCAGTATCTCGACGACATCGACACCGGAAAATTCATCACGCCTGCGTGCAAGCGAACGGCCTCCGATGCCGGGTGCGACCAGGCTGCCATTGCCGACCACACAAGGCTCGAGGCCTTCCGCTACTTGCTCGCTGTGCCGCGCAGCGAATACCGGCTGCTCGCCGAGCCTGATTCACAGACCGCGATCATCGACGGCTATCTGCGCCAGCTGCCGCACGAGGACACGGTGATCGAATTCACCGGGGTTACCCACGCCGACCTCGCCATCGCCATCATCGCCGGCTTCAACTGGCTGGTTCATTGCGCCGTCCTCGCGGGTGCCGAGCCAAAGCAGTTTTACGGCGCGCTGCGCAATTTCCGCCGCGTCGCTTCCTCGGCGCAGAAATGGTGGGCCGCTGATGGCGCGAAGGAGCGTTACGCCGAGATACTGCAAGCCAAACAGGAGCCGCCGCTGTTCCTCAATCTGGTCTGGGCCGACTACGGCCGGATGGCGGCCGAGATCGCGGCCGCGCACGCGGCGCGGCGGCGCGCTGACTCAACTGCCTGACTGACGATCTCACTTTCGTCGTCGCCGGGATTGTCACGGCCAACCGCGTCGTTCTTGCTTGTGCGGCGAAAGACGCAGATGCCCGGCACAAGGCCGGCAGGACGAAACCTTCCTAACCCTTCTGCGCGTAGAGCAGCGGGACGGCGGAATCCACCAGCACCTCGACGAGGCTGGTGCCATCATAGGAGAGCGCGTGTTGCAGCGCGGGTGCCAGCTCCGATGACTTCGTCACCCGCACCGCCTCGCAGCCATGGCCTTGCGCCAGCTTGACGAAGTCGAGGCCGGGAATGTCGAGGCCGGGCACGTTGCGCACCTGCATGACCTGGCTGAACGAGCGCATCGCGCCATAGCCGGCATTGTTGATGACGACGACCGTGAGCGGCAGCTTGCGCTGTGCGGCGGTCCACAGCGCCTGGATCGAATACATCGCAGAGCCGTCGCCGACGAGGCAGACCGTGCGGACATTGCCGCGGCCGAGCGCCATGCCGACCGCGGCGGGCAGGCTGTAGCCGAGCCCGCCGCTCGCCATGGTGTAGAAACTGTCCAGCCCGCGCATCGGCATGAATTTTTGCAGCGCCGGCCGGTGCGAGGGCGCTTCCTCGACCAGCACGGCATCGCCGGGCATTGCGTTCGACAGCGTGTGCAGGAGGTATTCGACCGGAATGGGATCGCCGGCCTTGGGCGCCGGCGGCAGCGCGCGCCCGAGAGGTGCAGCGCGCTTGGCATCCGGCAGGAGATCCAGCAGCATCGACAAAGCGGGCTTCATGGTGGCGACGATGCTGGTGCCGCGTGGCGTCACTGCGGCGGCGGTTGGGTCGTCGGTGATCTGGAAA
>JAEZEU010000482.1 GCA_023432885.1 Pseudomonadota bacterium
CCACCGGCGCGATCTACGCCTGCATGGCGCTCGCCGTGGTCATGATCTACCAGGCGATCGACCATTTGAATTTCGCGCAAGGGGAGATGGCGATGTTCTCGACCTTCATCTCCTGGCAGTTGATGCAATGGGGCATACCCTATTGGTGGGCGTTTCTGATCACGCTCGTGATTTCCTTTGTCGGCGGCATCCTGATCGAACGGCTTCTGTTCAAGCCGCTGGCGAAGGCGCCGGTGCTGACCAACGTCGCCGGATTCATCGCCTTGTTCGCCATCGTCAACTCGGTCGCGGGTCTCACCTGGGACTTCACCATCAAGCAGTACCCGACGCCGTTCGGCTCATCTCCGTTCCTCGGCAGCCAGCTGATCTCGACGCATCAGGCCGGCATGATCGGCGTCACCCTGTTGATGCTGATCGGGCTCTATCTGTTCTTCCAGTTCACCCGGATCGGCCTTGCCATGCGCGCCGCCGCCGCACTGCCGGAATCGGCGCGCCTCGTCGGCATCAACACCAGCTGGATGATCGCGCTCGGCTGGGGCATGGCTTCTGCGATCGGCGCCGTCGCCGGCATCCTGATCGCGCCGGTGGTGTTCCTGGAGCCCAACATGATGGGCGGCGTGCTGGTCTACGGCTTCGCCGCTGCCGTGCTCGGCGGCCTTTCCTCGCCGCTCGGCGCCGTGGTCGGCGGTTTCCTGGTCGGCGTCTTCGAGAACCTCGCCGGCACCTACATTCCCGGCGTCGGCAATGAACTGAAACTGCCGATCGCGCTTGCGCTGATCATCACGGTCCTGGTCTTCAAACCTGCCGGTCTGTTCGGCCGAGCCATCGTTAAGCGAGTCTGATCATGAGCGCAGCTGCAGAAGACGTCGTCACCGAAGCCCCGGCCGTCGAGGCCGTTCCGAAGCGCGCCATGACGCTGGGTACCACCACCTCGCTGGTGATCCTGGCGGCCCTCCTCGTCGCCCCGATGTTCGTGAAGAACTTCATCATCTTCCAGATGACGATGGTGATGATCTATGGGCTCGCGGTGCTGGCGCTCAACATCCTGACCGGCGGCTCAGGACAGTTCTCGCTCGGCCAGAGCGCCTTCTACGCGATCGGCGCCTACACGTCGGCGGTCCTGATGGAACACGCCAACATGAACTATGCGCTGACGCTGCCGATCGCAGGCCTCGTCTCGTTCGGCGCGGGCTTCCTGTTCGGCAAGCCCGCATTGCGGCTTTCCGGCATCTACCTGGCGCTCGCCACCTTCGCGCTGGCGGTCGCCATGCCTCAGCTGCTGAAGCTCAATTTCCTCGAGCACTGGACCGGCGGCGTGCAGGGCCTCGTCGTCACCAAGCCCGATGCGCCCTTCGGCCTGCCGATGGGACAGGACGCGTGGCTGTACTACTTCACGCTCGCCGTCACGCTCGCGATCTATGTCGGCTCCATCAACCTGCTGCGCTCGCGCTCGGGCCGCGCCATGATGGCGATCCGCGACAACGAGATCGCCGCCTCCGCCATGGGCGTGGACGTCGCGCTGTACAAGACGCTGGCGTTCGGCGTCAGCGCCGGCATCACCGGCATCGCCGGCGGTCTGGGGGCCATCGCCGTCCAGTTCGTGGCGCCGGACGGCTACACCATCACCCTCGCCATCTCGCTGTTCCTCGGCATGGTCGTGGGCGGCGTCGGCTGGCTGCCCGGATCGTTCGTCGGCGCGGCGTTCATCATCTTCGTGCCCAACATCGCCGAGAGCATCAACAAGGGCCTGTCCGGCGCCGTGTTCGGCGTGCTGCTCTTCATCGTGATCTTCCTCGTGCCGCATGGCGCAAGGCAGGTGGCCATCGTTGCCCAGCAACTGATTGGCAAACTCAGGAAGTAAACTGAGCAAAATCAACAAAAAGGAGCATCTATGACGACCCAAGCGAAACTGCGGCTTGCCGCAGTGTCGGCGGCGCTTGCTAGCCTCGTTGCCACCGGCGGAACTGCACTGGCCCAGAAAAAATACGACAGCGGCGCGAGCGACACCGAGATCAAGATCGGCAACATCATGCCGTACTCCGGCCCGGCCTCGGCCTACGGCGTGATCGGCAAGACCGAAGAAGCCTATTTCAAGAAGATCAACGCGGAAGGCGGCATCAACGGCCGCAAGATCAACTTCATCACCTATGACGACGCCTATTCGCCGCCGAAGGCAGTCGAGCAGGTTCGCAAACTGGTGGAAAGCGACGAAGTGCTTGTCGTATTCAACCCGCTCGGCACGCCGTCCAACACCGCGATCCAGAAGTACCTGAACTCCAAGAAGGTGCCGCAGCTGTTCGTCGCCACCGGCGCCACCAAGTGGAACGATCCGAAGAACTTTCCCTGGACCATGGGCTGGCAGCCCAGCTACCAGAGCGAAGCACAGATCTATGCCAAGTACGTGCTGAAGGAGAAGCCGAACGCCAAGATCGCGGTGTTCTACCAGAACGACGATTTCGGCAAGGATTACCTGAAGGGCCTGAAGGATGGGCTCGGCGCCAAGACCTCGCAGATCGTGCTGGAGGAGAGCTATGAAGTCTCCGAGCCGAGCATCGACGGCCACATCGTCAAGCTGAAGGCCTCCGGCGCAGACGTGCTGATCAACATCACCACGCCGAAGTTCGCGGCGCAGTCCATCAAGAAGATGGCGGAGGTCGATTGGAAGCCGATGCACCTGCTCACCAACGTCTCGGCGTCGGTCGGCGGCGTGATCAAGCCGGCAGGCTTCGAAAACGCGCAAGGCATCATCTCGGCAGCCTACGCCAAGGACGGCGCCGATGCGCAGTGGGACAACGATCCCGGCATGAAGAAGTTTCTCGACTTCCTCGCCAAGTACTATCCCGAAGGCAACAAGATCGACGGCTCCGTGGTCTACGGCTACGGCGCGGCGCAGACCCTGGCGAAAGTGCTGCAGATGTGCGGCGACAATCTCACCCGCGAGAACGTGATGAAGCAGGCCGCGAGCCTGAAGGATTTCGAGCCCGACACGCTGCTGCCGGGCGTCAAGATCAACACATCGGCCACCGACTTCGCCCCGATCTCGCAGCTCCAGCTGATGCGCTTCAAGGGCGACAAGTGGGAACTGTTCGGCGACATCATGAGCGGGGACGTCAGCCAGTAATATTCCGCCGCGCGGTGAAAGCCTCGCGGGCCTATTCGACTAAAAACAAGCCCCCTGCGACCCGGTCGCAGGGGGCTTTTTGTTGCTGGCCGGCGACAGAAGGTATTCAATGCCGGCAATGGCCGAGAAGCGCCTGTCCCCAGAACAATGCACATCACATCTGATTCAGGGAGACGAGAATGCCCATCAACCCATTGCGACTGGGGGCCATGTCGGCTGCCCTCGCATTGCTTGCAGCCAGCAGCGATCCTTCTTTCGCACAGAAGAAGTACGACACCGGTGCCACCGACACCGAAATCAAGATCGGCAACATCATGCCCTATTCGGGTCCGGCATCGGCCTATGGCGTGATCGGCAAGACCCACGAAGCTTACTTCCGCAAGGTCAATGCCGAGGGCGGCGTCAACGGCCGCAAGATCAATTTCGTCAGCTATGACGACGGCTACTCGCCGCCCAAGACGGTCGAGCAGGCGCGCAAGCTGGTGGAAAGCGACGAGGTGCTGCTGGTCTTCAACCCGCTCGGAACGCCCCCCAACTCGGCGATCCAGAAATACATGAACCAGAAGAAGGTGCCGCAGCTGTTCGTCGCCACAGGCGCCACCAAGTGGAACGATCCGAAGGACTTCCCATGGACGATGGGATGGCAGCCCAACTACCAGAGTGAGACCCAGATCTACGCGAAATACATCCTGAAGAACCATCCGAACGCCAAGATCGCCGTGCTTTATCAGAACGACGACTATGGCAAGGACTACCTGAAGGGATTCAAGGACGGTCTCGGCTCCAAGACATCCATGATCGTGATGGAAGACAGCTATGAGGTGTCCGAACCGACCATCGACTCGCACATCGTTAAGCTGAAATCGTCCGGTGCCGACGTCTTCATGAACATCACCACGCCGAAATTCGCGGCCCAGGCGATCAAGAAGAATGCCGAGCTCGGCTGGAAACCGCTGCACTTCCTCAACAACGTCTCTGCTTCCGTCGGCAGCGTCATGCAGCCGGCCGGCTTCGAGAACGGCCAGGACATCATCTCCTCGGCCTATCTGAAGGATCCGACCGATCCGCAATGGAAGAACGACCCAGGCATGAAGGCCTGGAACGAATTCCTCGACAAGTACTATCCGGAAGCCAACCGCGCCGACGGCGGGGTCATGTACGCCTACACGGTGGCCCAGGGCCTCGTCCATGTCCTGAAGAATTGCGGCGATAACCTTACCCGGGAAAACATCATGAAGCAGGCAGCGAGCATCAAGAACCTCGAGCTTGGCGGCCTGTTGCCGGGCATCAAGGTTAATACCTCGCCGACCGACTTCGCTCCGATCTCGCAGCTGCAACTGATGAAGTTCAAGGGCGACACCTGGGAGCGATTTGGCGAAATCTTGAGCAGTGATGTCGGCGGCTAGCCGGCTACCCCTAGACCAAAAGACGCAGCCCCTCGCGCCGACAGCGCGGGGGGTTTTATTGTTATGTTCCGGCCGAAATGATACGTACGGGAAGCCAACAAGAGCTTCGTTCAGGGGCCTGGCTTGATTGCAACACAAAGGGAGAGAGACGGAATGTCCGTTACCACCAAACTTGCGGCGCTTTCTGCCGCGCTCGCCATGGTTGCCGCTTCCTCGAGCGGCGCACTGGCGCAGAAGAAGTACGATACCGGCGCCTCCGATACCGAAATCAAGATCGGCAACATCATGCCTTATTCGGGCCCCGCATCCGCCTACGGCGTGATCGGAAAAACGGAAGAGGCCTACTTCAAGAAGGTCAATGCCGAGGGCGGCATCAACGGCCGCAAGGTCACCTTCATTACCTACGACGACGCGTACTCGCCGCCAAAGACGGTTGAACAGGCGCGCAAGCTGGTCGAGAGCGACGAAGTGCTGCTGATCTTCAACCCGCTCGGCACGCCGTCGAACACCGCGATCCAGAAGTATCTGAATTCCAAGAAGGTGCCGCAGCTGTTCGTCGCCACCGGCGCCACCAAGTGGAACGATCCGAAGGACTTCCCCTGGACCATGGGCTGGCAGCCCAACTATCAGAGCGAGACGCAGATCTACGCCAAGTACATCCTCAAGAACTATCCCAACGCCAAGATCGGCGTGCTCTACCAGAACGACGACTACGGCAAGGATTACCTGAAGGGCCTGAAGGACGGGCTCGGCTCGAAGACCTCGATGATCGTGCTGGAGGAGAGCTATGAAGTCTCCGAGCCGACCATCGACAGCCACATCGTCAAGCTGAAGGCTTCCGGCGCAGATGTCTTCGTCAACATCACAACGCCGAAATTCGCGGCGCAGGCGATCAAGAAGAACGCCGAGATCGGCTGGAAGCCGGTGCACTTCCTCAACAACGTTTCGGCCTCGGTCGGCAGCGTGCTGAAGCCCGCCGGATTCGAGAACGCGCAAGGCATCATCTCCTCGGCTTACCTGAAGGATCCGACCGATCCGCAATGGAAGAACGATGCGGGGATGAAGGCCTGGAATGAGTTCCTGGACAAGTATTATCCCGAGGCCAACCGCGCCGACGGCGGCGTGATGTTCGGCTACACGGTCGCGCAGGGCCTGGTGCAGGTGCTCAAGCAGTGCGGCGATAATCTCACCCGCGAGAACGTGATGAAGCAGGCGGCGAACCTCAAGAACCTCGAGCTCGGCGGCCTGTTGCCGGGCATCAAGGTCAACACGTCGCCGACCGATTACGCACCGATCTCCCAGGTTCAGCTGCAGCGCTTCAAGGGCGATACCTGGGAGCTGTTCGGCGAGATCATGAGCGGCGACGTCGGCGGCTAATCACCGATTCCTGCCGGCCGATCGGCCAACGAGACACCCCGCGGGCGCCGCCCGCGGGGTTTTCTTTTGCGCCGATAAATCGGATAACGCCCTCTCCTCGAACTCTCCCGGACTCTGGAAAACCGATGACGGACCGACGCCCTCTCCTGCGCGCGATTTTCGATGCGGCGGTTGCCGCGGCGCATCCCGACGTCGTGCTCGGCCGGCATCTGCCGCCCCCACCGAAGGGCCGCGTGATCTGCCTTGCCGCCGGCAAAGGCGCGGCCGCGATGGCCGCAAGCTGCGAGCGGCACTATCTCGATGCCCTGAAACTGGAGCCGGAGCGGCTGATCGGCATCGCCACCACGCGGCACGGCCATCGCCGGCCGACGCGGCGGATCCAGGTGATCGAGGCGGGCCATCCCGTGCCCGACGAGGCCGGGCTGAAAGCCGCCGACGACACGCTGCGGCTGGCGGCGCAAGCCACGGCAGACGATCTGCTGCTGGTGCTGATCACAGGCGGCGGCTCCGCCAACTGGATCGCGCCGGCTGACGGCGTCTCCTTTGCTCAGAAGCAGCAGGTCAACCGGGCCCTGCTGCGTTCCGGCGCGCCGATCGGCGAGATGAACGTGGTGCGCAAGCACCTCTCGCGCATCAAGGGCGGACGGCTGGCGCGCGCCGGCCAGCGCGCCGCCGAGATCGTGACGCTCGCGATCTCGGACGTGCCGCATGACGATGCCTCTGCGATCGCCTCCGGCCCGACGGTGCCTGATCCGACCACGCTGGCCGACGCGCGCGCCATCGTCGCGAAATACAATCTCGCCATCGACGAGGCCGTGCGCCGCGCGCTCGACGATCCCGGGAACGAAAGCTGCAAGCCTGGTGATGCCGCCTTCGCGCGCGCGCGATTCGAACTGATCGCAAAGCCGAAAGCCTCGCACGAGGCCGCGGTGAGGGTTGCACGGGATGCCGGCTACGAGACCATCGCGCTCGGCGCCGACCTCGAAGGCGAAGCGCGCGAGGTGGCCGCCGAGCATGCGCGCCTGGCGCTGAAGGCGCGGGCCGAAGGCAGGCGCATCGCGATTCTGTCCGGCGGCGAGTTGACCGTCACCGTGCGCGGCAATGGCCGCGGCGGCCCCAACCAGGAATATGCCCTGGCGCTGGCGGATCTGCTCAAGGATATGCCCGATGTCGCCGCGCTCGCCGCCGATACGGATGGCGCCGACGGGGGGGCCGGCAGCGCGACTGACCCCGCCGGCGCTGTCATCGATGCGGCGACTTTCGCGAAGATGAAATCGCTCGGCCTTGATCCCAAGGCGTATCTTGCCAACAACGATGCGACCGGATTCTTTGCGCAGACCGGCGATTTGCTGGTCACCGGCCCGACGCTCACCAATGTCAACGACGTCAGGGTGATCCTGGTGGATTGATGCTTGCCGCCATTCCCGGACATCGCGCAGCGATGAACCCGCAATCCAGAAGTGCGGCGCGAGATTCTCAGGTGTGCAAGAGCGCACCGGAGTTCGCGCTGGCGCGTCGCCCCGGAATGACGAGCTAGATGCACAATGGCATTTGGTTGAATTGATAGTCCGACAAACTCGATCCCCCACTTCTCCCTTCGGGAGAGGTCGATTTGCGCAGCAAATCGGGTGAGGGACACTGCTCTAACGAGGGACCGTAAGCCCTCACCCGGCGCTGCGCCATAGCCGAGGCTTCGCCTCGGCGTCTACAAGGACGGCCGCTGAAGGCGGCCTATGCCCTCTCCCGAGGGAGAGGTGAACCTTCGATGCCGCCGCAGCTAAGCCTAATTTCACTATGCTTTAGCGCGCAGCGCGAACTAGCGACAGCGTAATCCGCCACTCATGTCGGCGCAAAGGCTCCGCCAGTGCGCCTGGCTTGCCGATCCGCCCTGCGCACGCTGAGCCTCTACGGCAGCGGCATACGCGGCGTCTTACTTCGCCAGCCCGAGCGACTTCAGCGCCTTGCCGTTGTCCTCGTTGTCCGCCTTCATGAAGGCTCCAAAGCCGGCCGAATCCAGATAGATCATGTCGAAGCCGCGCCGGTTCATGAATTCCTTGAACTCATCGC
>JAEZEU010000527.1 GCA_023432885.1 Pseudomonadota bacterium
GACCATCTCGTCGATCCGCTCTGGATCGGAACGCCGCTACCTGTCCACGGCGACATCCTGCCGGAAGAGGCCGAAGCCGAACTGCCGCTCGTGCCGAACACCAATCCGACGCTGCGGGCGTGATCAACGCATGACGTGGGTCTGCGCCAGAGCACGCCATGTCGGCTTGCGGATCCGGATTGTCCGCTTCCAGGGGTAGATGAGACATGTCCTAACCGACCGGGAAAGTCCGCAAATGACCCTTAGCGGACGTCACGACCGTACGGCACTATCTGTGAAAATCATGCTATGCCTAAAGCCCGCTGGCCGATGGAGCCGACGATGTCCTTGAAAAAGGAATTCTCTGATCTGCGCCTGTCGTTCGAGCCGCTGACGCTCTACCAGAAATTCGAGCAAGTCTGCATCCTGATGCTGACCACGCTGATCGCCATCATCATTGCCCTCGCGCTGTGGAATCTGACGCTGAAAGTCCTGCTCAGCATCTGGGCAACCAATTTCGATCCGACCGATTATGGTGTGTTCCAGACGGTGTTCGGTATGATCTTTACCGTCATCATTGCACTTGAGTTCAAGCGCTCTCTGCTGGTGGTGGCGGAGCGGCGCGACAGTGTTGTGCAAGTACGCTCTGTCATCCTGATTGCGTTGCTGGCGGTGGTACGCAAATTGATCATTCTCGATCTGTCGAGCACGGATGCCTTCCATCTGCTGGCGCTCGCCGCAGCCATCCTTGCGCTGGGCGCCGTCTATTGGCTGGTGCGCGACCGAGGGCAGCCGCGCGAAATCATCGCGGCGGGAGACGGATGAGATCGCATTGCAAGGCGGTCGCTACAAAGGCCGACAAAACGGGTTCAAATTCGAAGTTCCTGGCCTGACGCGAGGAAGCGGGTTGCCAGCAAACCGACCTGCACTGCTGTTGATGGCCCCATAGCGGACATGCCTTCATCCATCACCGATATCCGGTTTCGAGGCCAGAACGGACATTATCTGCCCTGCATTGCGAGGGCCTCATGAGTGCGCCCTAATTAGTTGACCGAATCTCATCACGCTCTAGACCCGCCGTTTGGCGTAATCTTTCGCGAAGGCGAGATACCAGTCGAGGCAGCCGGGATTGGCCATCGCGTCCTTGTTGATCACCTTCTCGAGGGGATGGCCGAGCAGCAGCTTCTTGATCGGCAGTTCCTGCTTCTTGCCGGACAGGGTGCGCGGAATTTCCGCCACGCCAAGAATTTCGTTGGGTAGGAAGCGGCGCGACAGGCCCGCCTCGATCGCCTTGTTGATCCGCGCCTTCATCGCCTCATCCAGCGCAAATCCTTCGCGCAGCACGACGAACAGCGGCATGTAGCTTTCGCGGCCGAGATATTCGAGGTCGACAACCATGGAATCCAGCACTTCCGGCAACGCCTCGATCGCCGAGTAGAGCTCGCTGGTGCCCATGCGCAGGCCGTGCCGGTTGATGGTGGCATCGCTGCGGCCGTAGATGATGCAGGAGCCGTCGGCGCCGATCTTCAGCCAGTCGCCATGACGCCACACCGGGCCGCGGCCGCTTCCGTCGAAATTGTCGCCATAGGTGTCGAAATAGCTGCCGCGATAGCGCCCGTTATTCTCATCGTTCCAGAAGTACAGCGGCATCGAGGGCAGGGGCTCGGTGCAGACGAGCTCGCCGACCTCGTCGATCACGGTGCGGCCCTGCTCGTCGAAGGCCTCGACGGCGCAGCCGAGAATCCGGCACTGCATCGTGCCCGGGACCTGCGGCAATTCCGGATTGGCGCCAATGAAGGCGCCCGCGAAATCGGTGCCGCCGGACATGTTGGCCCAGCGGATATTTTTTTGCGCCGGATTGCCATTGATGGCGGCAAGCCGCGCAAAGCCGTCGGTGAACCATTGCTGCGTCTCGGCAGAGAGCGGCGAGCCGGTCGAGCCGAGCGCGCGCAGATGCGACAGATCGCCGGCGGAGGCGAGATCGATCTCCGCCTTCTGGCAATTGGCGAAGAAGGCGGCGCCCGCACCGAAGAAGGTCGCCTTGGCGTTGGCGGCAAAGCGCCACAGCGTCGTCCAGTCGGCCTTGTCCTTTGAGCCGCCGGGGCTGCCGTCGAAGATGCAGCAGGTGGTGCCGCCGAGCAGGCCGGCGACCTGGCAGTTCCACATGATCCAGCCCGTCGAGCTGTACCAGTGGTAGCGCTCGCCGAAGGAATTTTCGGCATAGCTGCAGCCGATGTCGTTGTGCAGCACGTTGAGCGGCAGCGCCATGACGATGATGCCGCCATGGCCATGCACAATTGGCTTGGGCAATCCGGTGGTGCCGCTGGAATAGACGATCCAGAGCGGATGATCGAAGGGCAGCCAGACCGGCTCGAAGGAATCGATCTCGCCGCCCCTGGCCGACAGGATATCCGCAAGCCTGATAGTGCCGTCCGCGGCGGGCTCGCCATGCCGGATGAAATGCGCAACCGTCGGCAGCGCGCGCCGCAGCTCGTCGATGACGCCGCGCCGGTCGTGCCGTTTGCCGGCATAGGTCACGGCGTCGCAAGCGATCAGCACCTTCGGCTCGATCTGCTTGAAGCGGTCGATGACGGCGGGCGCGGCCATGTCTGGCGCGCACACGCTCCAGATCGCGCCGATGCTGGCCGTAGCCAGGAAGGCGACGATCGTCTCCGGGATATTGGGAAGATACGCCGCGACGCGGTCGCCGGCGCCGACGCCATGCTTCCTGAGATGGATCGCGAGCGCTGCGGCCTGACGCCGCAATTCGCTCCAGCTGGTCTCTTTCAGGATACCGTCTTCTCCGCTGCTGATGATGGCCGGCACGCCCGCGGCATCAGCGGCTTCCACATGCCGCAGCAC
>JAEZEU010000578.1 GCA_023432885.1 Pseudomonadota bacterium
GCCGTAGGTGTCGTGGAAGTGCATCGCGAGATTGGCCATCGGCGCCTCGCCTGCGACCGCGCGCAACAGCTGCCGCGCCTTGGCCGGCGTGCCGACGCCGATGGTGTCGCCGAGCGAGATTTCGTAGCAGCCGAGGTCGAACAGCGCTTTGGCGACATCGACCACGGCCTGCGGCCTGACCTCGCCGTCAAAGGGGCAGCCTAGCACGCAGGAGATATAGCCGCGCACCTTGATACGATCGGCCTTGGCGCGCGCCAGCACCGGCTTGAACCGCTCGATCGATTCGGCGACCGTGCAGTTGATGTTGGCGTGCGAAAATCCTTCCGACGCCGACGCAAACACCGCAATCACCTTGGCGCCGGCGGCTTGCGAGGCCTCATAGCCCTTTTCATTGGGCACCAGCACGTGGAATTCTGTATCCGTGTGACCACTCACGGCGCGCAGCACCTCGGCCGAGCCGACCATCTGCGGAATCGCCTTGGGCGAGACGAACGCGCCGACCTCGATCGGATTCAGCCCGGCGCCGATCAACGCCTCGATGAAGGCGATACGATCAGCAACGCTGACCGGAGTCTTCTCGTTCTGCAGTCCGTCGCGCGGACCGACCTCGACGATGCGAACGGTCTCGGTCATGGTCAGGGGGCCTTCTCGACTTCGGCCAGCTCGACGCCCTCGCCGACGATGTCGCCCACCTTGCATTTGAGCTTCTTCAAGACGCCCGCATAGGGCGCGCGCAACGTCTGCTCCATCTTCATGACTTCCAGGGTGAGGATCGCCGCGCCCTTCTCGAGTCTTGCGCCTTCCTGCGCCAGCAGCGCGACCACCGTGCCCGGCAACGGCGCCACGATCTTGTCTTCGCCGATCTGCTCCTCGGTCTCGCCGCCGAACGGATCGACCCAATGCAGGTCGAAGCGGCCGTTCCGGGTGCGCAAATAGAGCTCGTGGCCTTCGATGATCGACGCCACGCGCGATTTCACGCCGTCGAGGGTCATGTCGAAGCCGTCGTCCACCGGCGTGAAGGTCAGCGCGATCTCGCGCTTGCCGACCGCCAGGGTCGGCGTTCCCCCGCCATAGTGCAGCGTCACCTTGCGCTCGGCGCCCTGCCCTTGCCGGAACGAGAATACGCGCTGCCGGCGGCCGACCGGCTGCCAGCCGAAGGTCTGCCACGGCGAATGGGTTTCCGACTGGGCCGCCCTCTGCTCGTCGGCCAGGATCGCCGCAACCGCCGCGCAGAGTTCGAGATCGCCCGCCGGCGGCGAGGTCTCGGTCAGGGCCTTCAGCTCGCGCTCGATGAAGCCGGTGTCGATATGGTTGGAGCGCACCTTGGGATGCGTGACCAGCGCCGACAGGAACGGAATGTTGGTGACGATGCCGCGGACATCGGTCTCCTCCAGGGCGCGATTGAGCTTGTCGATGGCGACATCGCGCGTCGGCGCCCAGGCGATCACCTTGGCAAGCATCGCGTCATAATAGGGCGAGACCGCATCGCCGCCGCGGTAGCCGGCGTCGATGCGCAGGCCGTCGCCCTCTGCCGGCGTGCGCCAGGTCTTGATGCGGCCGACCGAGGGCATGAAATTCTTCTGCGGGTTTTCGGCGTAGACCCGCGCTTCGATGGCGTGCCCGTCGAGCCTGATCTGGTCCTGCGTCAGCGGCAGCTTCTCGCCGAACGCGACGCGCAGCTGCCATTCCACGAGATCGATGCCGGTGATCAGTTCGGTTACGGGATGCTCGACCTGCAGGCGCGTGTTCATCTCGATGAAAAATACGTCCTTGCCGTCGGAGACGAATTCGATGGTGCCGGCGCCGACATAATTCACCGCGCCCGCCGCCTTACGCGCCGCCTCGCAGACGCTCTCACGCTGCCTGGCATTGAGCGTCGGCGATGGCGCTTCCTCGATCACCTTCTGGTGCCGCCGCTGCAGCGTGCATTCGCGCTCGAACAGGGACAGCAAGTTGCCGTGGCTGTCGCCGATGATCTGCACCTCGATATGCCGGGGATTGTCGACATATTTTTCGATCAGCATGCGGTCGTCGCCGAACGCCGCCTTCGCCTCGCGCTTGGCGCTGACGATCGCAGGTCCCAGCTCTTCCTTGGAGCGCACGACGCGCATGCCGCGGCCGCCGCCCCCCGCCGATGCCTTCACCAGCACGGGGAAGCCGACTTTCCCGGCCGCCTCCAGAAGCGTCGCCTCGTCCTGGTCATCGCCATGATAGCCCGGCACCAGCGGCACGCCCGCCTTCTCCATCAGCGCCTTGGAGCCGGATTTCGAGCCCATCGCCGTCATCATCTCGGCGGTCGGTCCCACGAAGACGATACCGGCCCTGGCGCACGCCTCGGCGAATTCGGCATTCTCGGACAAGAAGCCGTAGCCGGGATGGATCGCCTCCGCCCCGGTCTTCTTGGCGGCATCGAGGACGGCCTCGATATTGAGATAGCTGTCCCGCGCCCGCGCCGGCCCGAGCAGCACGGCACTGTCAGCCATCGCGACATGCATGGCGCCAGCGTCGGCCTCGGAATAGACCGCGACCGTCCGCAGGCCCATGGCGCGCGCGGTGCGGATGACGCGGCAGGCGATCTCGCCGCGGTTGGCGATCAGGAGCGTGCGGAAGCGGCGGTACATCTTGCTCTTCATCGTCACATCCTGAACAGGCCGAACTTCGTCGGTTCGATCGGCGCATTGGCTGCGGCTGAAAGACCAAGGCCTAGCACGAGCCGCGTATCGGCGGGATCGATTACGCCGTCGTCCCACAACCGCGCGGTGGCGTAATATGGATTGCCCTGCTTCTCGTACTGGGCGCGGATCGGCTCGCGGAATTTTTCCTCCTCTTCCGCCGGCCAGGTCTCGCCCTTGGCCTCGATGCCGTCGCGCCGCACCTGGCTCAGCACCATGGAGGCCTGCTCACCGCCCATCACCGAGATGCGCGCATTCGGCCATAGCCAGAGGAAGCGCGGACTGTAGGCGCGGCCGCACATGCCGTAATTGCCGGCGCCATAGGAGCCACCGATCACGACCGTGAATTTGGGAACGCTGGCGGTCGCCACTGCCGTTACCAGCTTGGCGCCGTCGCGCGCGATGCCGCCGGCCTCGTACTTCTTGCCGACCATGAAGCCGGTGATGTTCTGCAGAAACACCAGCGGAATGCCGCGCTGGCAGCATAGTTCAATGAAATGCGCGCCCTTGAGCGAACTCTCGCTGAACAGGATGCCGTTGTTGGCGATAATGCCGACCGGATAGCCCCAGATATGGGCGAATCCGCAGATCAGGGTCGTGCCGTAGAGCTTCTTGAACTCGTCGAATTCGGAGCCATCGACGATCCGCGCGATGATGTCGTGCACATCAAACGGTTTTCGGCCGTCAGAGGAAACCACGCCGTAGATCTCCTCCGACGGAAACAGCGGCTCGCGCGGCTCACGCATGTTCAGCACCGCCGGCGCCGGCTTCTTCAGCGTAGCGACGATCCGCCGGGCGATGCCGATCGCATGGGCATCGTTCTGGGCATAGTGGTCGGTGACGCCGGACTGGCGCGAATGCACGTCGGCGCCGCCGAGCTCTTCCGCCGTCACCACCTCGCCCGTTGCGGCCTTCACCAGCGGCGGGCCGCCGAGGAAGATCGTGCCCTGGTTGCGCACGATGATGCTCTCGTCTGACATCGCCGGCACATAGGCGCCGCCCGCGGTGCAGGAGCCCATCACGATCGCGATCTGCGGAATGCCGAGCGACGACATCTGCGCCTGGTTGTAGAAGATGCGGCCAAAATGCCGCTCGTCCGGAAAGATCTCGTCCTGCAAGGGCAGGAACGCGCCGCCGGAATCCACCATGTAGACGCAGGGCAGATTGTTCTGCCGCGCGATGTCCTGCGCGCGCAGATGCTTCTTCACCGTCATTGGATAATAGGTGCCGCCCTTGATGGTGGCATCGTTGGCAACGATGACGCATTCGCGGCCGGAAATCCGCCCCACCCCCGTGATGATGCTCGCCGAATGCACGTCGCCACCATAAAGGCCGTTTGCCGCGAGCGGCGACAATTCCAGAAAGGCGGTGCCGGGATCGAGCAGGAGGTCGACCCGGTCGCGGGCCAGCAACTTGCCGCGCGAGGTGTGCCGCTTGCGGGAAACTTCCCCGCCCCCGCCGGACGCTTCCTTCAGTTTGTCCCGCAGCTCGGCGACAAGGCCGCGCATGACATCGGCATTGCCTGCGAATTCGGACGAGGATGGATCGATGGTGGAATGAAGCGGCATGGTCGGCGCTTTTCTTTTCGAGGCTACGGAGTCGTCAGTTTGACTTCAGGACGACGGGCGCACCACGTCTCGCCCGGCCGCACGACTGGCTGTACCATCTTTGTCGCGTGCCGTCCCTGAAAGCCATCCGCTCCCTGTAATTAAACGATCATACGTTTTTTAATTCCTAGCTCAAGAGAGTCTTGCGATCGCGACTATCGTTGCCCAGGTCGTTGAGATATCGACTATTTCGTGCCATAAACTTACGAACGATCGCTTTTTTACAGGCCTTTCGCCCGGAGCAAGGATGGCGCGCACGATCGGCTCACACGGCCCCAAGACCATGGAAGCGATCCGCAAGGCAGGACTGCGCCTGATCTTCGAGCATGGCTATGAGGCGATGAGCCTGCGCCAGCTCGCAGCCGAGGTCGGCATCCAGGCAGGCTCACTCTACAATCATATTTCGACCAAGCAGGAACTGCTGTTCGACCTGATCCAGGATCACATCAACGAGTTGCTCCGCCAGCTCGATCGCGCGTTGCAAGGCAAGGAGGATCCGCTCGAAAAGCTCCGCGCCTTCGTCGCCTTCCATGTCACCTATCACATGAGCCGGAAGCGCGAGGTCTTCATCGCCAATTCAGAGCTGCGCAGCCTCGAGCCCAAGAACTATGAGTCGATCGTCGCGTTGCGCGGCGCCTATGAGCAGCGTCTGGCCGGCATCCTCGCCGACGGCGTGGCGAAAGGCGTGTTCGAGGTTGCCGACGTCCAGGTCGCGACGTTTGCGATCATCGCCCTCCTCACCGGCCTCTGCACCTGGTACCGGCCGGGCGGCCGGCTGACGCGGGAAGCCATAGTGGACGCCCATGAGAAGCTCGTGCTTTCGGGCGTCATGCCGGCGCCAGCAACACTCGCCCGCGGCAGGCGCAAGTCGCCGCGCATCGTGGCCGCCGGCGCCTGAGGTGGATCCATGCCTGACACCGACGACGGGCCGCTCGATGAAATCGACCTGAGAATACTGGCCGAGCTTCAAAGGGACGGGCGAATCCGCAACAACGAGCTGGCCGCGCGGGTCGGCATCTCGCCTCCTCCGTGCCTCCGCCGGATGAAATCCCTGCGGCGCCGCGGCTTTGTCCGGGCGATCCGGGCGACCCTCGACGAACGGCTCCTCGGCTTCGAGGTGACATCCTTCGTGCTGATCCAGCTCAAGAGCCAGGCGCGAACGGCGGTGCAGGGGTTCGAAGCGTCGATTGCGGCGCTGCCAAATGTCCAGCAGTGCTCACAGATCTCGGGAGATGCCGATTTCATGCTGAAATGCCTGGCGCCGAATGTGGAGGCCATGCATCAGCAGTTGCGTCAGTTCGCGGCGATGCCGGAGGTCAAGACCATTCGGACCTATCCGGTGCTCGGGCTTTCAAAGGATGCGCCGTTGCCCCTGCCCGGCGCGCCTCACCCTCGCCCGGCCGGCTAGCGCCGCGCCGGTGCAGGCAAAACCCTAGTGGGTCCAGGGCTCAATGCGGCGGAAAGCGAAATTGTCGGCATAGGCCACCTGACGATATGCCGGCGGCTTCGGCTCGATCACCTGATATGGGATGCCCTCGCGCTCGCAATAGGCGATCGCGTCTTCCTTGGTGTCGAACTGGATGGTGAGCTGCTGCTTCATGTCGCCCGACGAGGTCCAGCCCATTAGCGGCTCGACC
Organism: Pseudomonadota bacterium; assembly: GCA_023432885.1. Taxonomy (GTDB): domain Bacteria; phylum Pseudomonadota; class Alphaproteobacteria; order Rhizobiales; family Xanthobacteraceae; genus Bradyrhizobium. Next base: position 5,917 of record JAEZEU010000578.1, read on the forward strand.
GCGCGCGGCTGCTCCGGCTCGTAGTCAAGCTGCCATTCCTTGGTCTTGGCCCTGCCCGATTGCATCGCGTTTTTTGCGGGCTTGTAGATGCGTGCAGTCATGGATGGTCGGCCCCGTGAGATCGAAGGTTGCAGGCGTTTGGCGCGAGCCGCCGGGATAGTATAGAGACACCTTTCAGGGATTTGATCGGTGATTCCTGCCCCGACGTCATCGCTTTTCCGGACGGGTATAGTCATTATGCTGCGCTGTGACAATCTGCCATCCGGGCTCGGCCGGCGGGGTCCGTGCTAACGTCCCGAACGCATTATTTGAAACGGCAACCCATGAAAATCAACGCCATCCTGCCCGATAAAGGACGTGACCTCCGGCTCGACCTGTTCCGCGGGGTTGCGAACTGGGCGATCTATCTCGATCACATCCCCGACAACGTCGTGAACTGGATCACGACCCGGAATTACGGCTTCTCGGATGCCGCCGACCTGTTCGTCTTCATCTCCGGCTACACCGCCTCCTTCGTGTACGCGCGCATGATGCTCGACCGCGGCTTCATTGTCGGAGCCACCCGCCTGACCAAGCGCGTGTGGCAGCTCTATGTCGCCCATATCATCCTGTTCGTGATCTACATCGCCTCGATCACCTATCTGGCGCTGCGCTTTGGCGATTCCGAGATGATCAACGAGTTCAACGTCGCGGGCCTCGTCGACAACGCCACCGAGACGCTGCGGCAGGGCTTGCTTCTGAAGTTCAAGCCGGTCAATCTCGACGTGCTGCCGCTCTATATCGTGCTGATGGGCCTGTTCCCGCCAGTGCTCTGGTTCATGCTGCGCCAGCCCAACCTCACCATGATTGCTTCCATCGTGCTGTGGCTGGTCACGCGCCAGATGGGCTGGAACCTGCCCGCCTATCCCGTCGGCACCTGGTACTTCAATCCACTCGCCTGGCAGGTGCTTTTCGTGTTCGGCGCCTGGTGTGCGATGGGCGGCGCGCGCAAGTCGATCGCGATCATCAATTCGAAATACACGTTGTGGTTTTGTATCGCCTATCTGCTGCTCGCGCTGGTCATGACCATGGCCGGCAAATTCCCCGATTTCGGCGCGCTGTTCCCGCAGTGGCTGTATTCAACCTTCAACCCGAACGACAAGACCTTCCTGGCGCCCTACCGCTTCCTCCACTTTGTGGTCATCGTGATCCTGACGATCCGGTTCGTTCCGAAGGACTGGCCGGGGCTGGAATGGAAGGTGTTCGATCCGCTCGTGGTCTGCGGGCAGCAGTCGCTCGCGGTGTTCTGCGTCGGCGTGTTCCTCTCCTTCGTGGCGCACTTCCTGCTGTCACTGAGCTCGGGCTCCCTCCTGGTGCAGGTTCTCGTCAGCGTCGCCGGCATTTCGATCATGACGCTGGTCGCCTACTACATTTCCTGGTCGAAGAGGCAGGACAAGCCGACGCCGAAGCCACCCTCTACCAAGCCAGCTCCTGTA
>JAEZEU010000065.1 GCA_023432885.1 Pseudomonadota bacterium
GGGAAAGACAATCGGGCGATTGACTCTCTGTCGCTAGACAATTCCCGCCGCGACCTGGCGCCGCAGTCGCTTCCAGCGCATGAACAGAAAATTGATCGCGGATTGCCGTCCCTATTCGGGCGGACGACCCGTGATCGCTCCGGGAAAGGGAACGACGTTGGTTGCCCGACCTTGTGCGGCCAATGCGTCTTCTGCCCGCGCGCGAAGACGTGCAATCTCTTGCTGCACATTCCGGGCCCAGGCTTCCGCGGTGCTGCCGGACGCTAGCTTTGAAGCCCTCTCTAGTTCCCTGAGATCGTCCGCAGGGTCGTCGATGTAGAAGCCCGGCAATTCGTGCTGATTGTAGTCGACATCCCATAGAATCCTGCGTGTCCGTTTGACGCGCAAGTTCGCAAGATGGATCGAGTTCGAGGGCTTGCTCAAGGTGATGGGACGGATCATCGCACCTAAGGATTCCCAGCCAAAGGCGAGGTTCGGCCGCCCTGGATGCGGTCTCGCTCCAATGGCGGAGCGTCGGAATGATGAACTGTTCTCGCAGAGAATGCGGAAGAACGATGCGATCATCACAAAATTTCCGACTACGCCACAACACCCATTGTGAGAAGACCATACGTCCATCGAACGACCAACAGGCAGCGGCCCGCATAAACTGGTCTAGGTGCTCCATTGCCTCCGCACGGACACCTTGACCTCTACGCTCGCAGAAGCGCGAGAATTCAAGCCATGCGTCATTCTTCCTAGCTTCAACCGCCAGGAGGATGAGCAGGTCCATGTCACTGTCGTAGGGCATAGACCAAGCTTATGCCTCTACCTGACCATGAAACAAGTGCAGCATGCACACATCGGTACTACAAGCACCTCCGTTCCTCCCTCACCTCGGCAGGAGAGGGCGAGAGCATAGGAGAGGGAGCATCAGCCGCAAAGTCGGAGCATGCTTGCGCATGCCCCGTCATCTGCTACCCCACGATTCCCGCCGCGACCTGGCCGCGCAGCCGCTCGAGGCTGTGCAGCGTTTCGGCACAGGCCGCCGCGACCTCGACTCCCTTGATCGCGAAATGCTTGCGGAAGAAGTCGTAATGCACCGCGCTCTCGTGGAACTGCTGCGGCGTCAGCACCGCCGAGAACACCGGCACTTCCGTGCGCAGCTGCACATCCATCAACGCCTTGATCACGGTGTCGGCGACAAATTCGTGCCGATAGATGCCGCCGTCTACGACGAGGCCCGCCGCGACGATCGCGGTGTAGCGTCGCGTCTTGGCGAGGATCTGCGCATGCAACGGGATTTCGAACGAGCCCGGCACCTCGAACAGGTCGACCGCCGAGCGCGGCACGTGCCGCGCCTCGATCTCCGTGAGGAAGGCGATCCGCGCCTCCTGCACCACTTCACGATGCCAGCAGGCCTGAACGAAAGCGATGCGCTGCGGCTTGGCGAAGCGCGGGTGCGCCGGCGCGGGCGGATGCTCGGGCGGCGCTGGCGTGTCGGGGATTTGGGATTTGGGTTCTGCTTCAAGCAAGGTCTGATTCATGGCTTTCCTCTTTCAGGACCAGAATCAGGGCACACGGAACGTCGGAGCCCACGCGAAGAGACCCCGCATGAAGCGCCGCAAACCGTTCTCTTTCATCCGGACTGTAACCGTCGGCTTCGGATTCACACCGAATCTGCTGACCCTTCCTCCCAAGGAAAACTTCTAGGCGGGAGGAAGGCGCTCGCGGGCTTGGGCTTGCGCCCTTACCGCCGGTGGGGACTTTCACCCCGCCCTGAGAACATCGGCCGCCCGGAATGGAACGGCCTGTCTGGAACTATAAGGCACGCTCCGGGGCGGGCAAGGCCCGTTGTTACGCCGCCAGGGCATGTCTCTATGCCCGGAAATCGAATCTCGCGCCCGCCAAGGATGCCCCAGACGGCCCGCGAAATCGTTAACGAATTGCAAATGCGGCGATTCCGATTCCGGTTTGTTCTCAAATTGACGACTGGGGCCGCGATGAACTGTGGAATATCGGGATGCAGCCTGTGGACGGACTCCGGCCATGGTTGCGCGGATTCCGCAAATCACATCACTTGATCCGCGCAGGCCCCAAGGATGCCTTGAGCCGATCGGGGGATTGCAGTCGGCGACGACGGACATCGTCGCGCCCGAGCCGGTCCCCACGTGCGTAGCAACCAACAAGAAGACAAGGTCGAGACGGAAATGTCCCTCCTCGAAGGCATCGTTGATTCCAGAAACAACCCGCTTGCGGTCGTCGAAGACATCGCGTCCGACAACAACTGGTCGTTCGAGCGCTCCGGCGAGGACGAGGTGACGATCGTCGCCAAGGGCCAGTGGACCGATTACCAGCTCTCCTTCACCTGGATGAGCGAGATCGAGGCCCTGCATCTGGCCTGCGCCTTCGACATGAAGATCCCGCAGGCGCGGCTCGCCGAGGTGCAGCGGCTGATCGCCGCCGTCAACGAGCAACTCTGGGTCGGCCATTTCGACCTGTGGACCCACACCGGCATGATCATGCACCGGCAGGCGCTGGTGCTGCCCAACGGACTGACCGCTTCCACCGCGCAATGCGAGGCGATGGTCGCGGGCGCCATCCACGGCTGCGAACGCTACTACCCCGCCTTCCAGTTCGTGGTCTGGGCCGGCAAGTCGGCACAGCAGGCGATGGACGCGGCCATGTTCGACACCGCAGGCGAGGCGTAAGGCGAGCCGACAGAGCCGCTGCACATTCGATATCGTCCCGGCCGAGGGAAGCGCGGGCCGGGACCCATACTCCGCGGCCGATTGTGGCGCGCGGTGCTTGTTGCGATTACTTCACTCCACTAAAACCGACTGTGGTTATGTGTCCCTGGCCTTCGCCGGGACGACAGCTGTATTCGTGGTGACGATCGTGAGCACAAGCAGCACTTTGAAAAACATCACTGGCACCATCGTGCTGGCGGGCGCGGGCAAGATGGGCGGCGCAATGCTGACCGGCTGGCTCGCCGGAGGGCTCGACGCCAGCCGCGTCGCGGTGGTCGAGCCCTCGCCCTCCGATGAGATCAAGGCGCTTGCGGCCGGGGGCGTGCGGCTCAACCCGGCAGAGAAGTCGATCGCCGATGCGCTGGTGATGGCTGTGAAGCCGCAGAGCTTCCGCGAAGCGGGCCCGATGCTCAAGCCGTCCATCGGCGCATCCACGCTGGTCGTCTCGATCATGGCAGGCACCAAGATCGCTGCGCTCGAAGAAGTCTGCGGCGGCATGGTGGTGCGCGCGATGCCGAATACGCCCGCCGCGATCGGCCGCGGCATCACCGTGGCGGTGCCGGCCAAGAACGTCAGCGCAGCGCAGCGCACCATGGCCGATGCGCTGCTGCGCGCCACCGGCTCGGTGGAGTGGGTCGAGGACGAGAAGCTGATGGATGCGGTGACCGCCGTATCCGGCTCTGGTCCCGCTTACGTCTTCCTGCTCGCGGAAGAGCTGGCGCGCGCCGGCGTCGAGGCCGGCTTGCCGGCCGAGCTTGCCACGAAACTCGCGCGCGAGACGGTGGCGGGTTCCGGCGAGCTTCTGCATCGCTCCGATCTGCCGGCGGCAACCCTGCGCCAGAACGTCACCTCGCCCGGCGGCACCACGGCCGCCGCTCTGGAGGTGTTGATGGGTCATGACGGATTGCAGCAACTGATGATCCGCGCCATCGCCGCAGCGACGAAGCGATCGATTGAGCTGGCGAAGTGACGATGTCTTGGAGTGGGTAAAGAGCAAGCGTGCCCACCTTCACGAGCACGCCCTCAATGATGGGCAGGCGCCATGCGCCTTTGCCCACCCCACGGCATCTGAGCAAGCGGACTATTTCGCCGCCAACCTCTCATTGAACTTCGCAACGTTGATTAAACCGCGCGCATGCAGGCCCTCGCCGAGCTTGCGTTCGCCTTCGAAGGCGGCGACCTCGAAGCGGATGACGCGGCGCTCCACCGCGATCACCCTGGCCGTGGTCCGCACGGTGGCGCCGACCAGCGCGGCGGCGAGGTGGCGGACATTGACCTCGGTCCCGACCGTGACCCAGCCCGGCTGCAGCCGGTCTCGGATCGCGTCGCCGGAAGCCATCTCCATTTCCAGGATCATCATCGGCGTCGCATAGACCATCGGCATGCCGGGCACGAAATGCCCGACCGTGCGCTCCGCAGGCACGACAAGCGTGCGCTCGGCGCTCATGCCGGCCTGGATCAATTCACGTGCGTCCATGGAGATCTTCTGGATGAGCGTCATTCCGGGAGACGCGCTTGCGCGTGAACCCGGAATCCGAGATGAGGCGCGAGATTCTCAGGTGCGCAATTTCGCACCATGGTTCGATGTTTCGCATCGCCCCGGAAAGACCTTTCAAGTCACTTCTTCGCCGCAGCGGCGCGCTCGACGAACGTCTTGCCGCCCTTCATCTTGTGGGCGAGCGGCGCTTCGTTGATCTGGATCACCACCGCTTCGGCGTCGACGCCAAGATTCTTCACCAGCGCCTGCGTAATGTCGCGCATCATGCCCGCCTTCTGCTCGTCGGTGCGGCCGGCGGCCATGCTTACGGTAATCTCAGGCATTTTCTCGCTCCCTTTGTCTCTGATCGTTTGCCCGTCCCGGCACGGCATCATTTGGAAGATCGACAGGCGTCGGGTCAACCCCACTTCACATCATGCCGCGCCAGCACTTCGCGCACCTTGGCGACGATATCGTCTTCCCTGCACGAGAATTGCGCAGGCCGCGTTTCCCGCCATTCCTGGTTGGAGGCGATCGCGGCCGCCGCCTTGGCACCCTCGATCAGGTCCTTGATCTGCACCTCGCCGCGCGCCTTCTCGTCCGAGCCCTGAATGATCACGCAAGGGCTGTTGCGGCG
>JAEZEU010000091.1 GCA_023432885.1 Pseudomonadota bacterium
GTGTTGGAAGGTGGCGAGGACCGGCTCGAGTTTGTGCGACGGTGATCGGGAAAGCGATCAAGCGGCGTTCGAAATCAAAGCCGCCCAAGTCCACCGCGTGATAGTCGGCGGGGCCGTTCGGCGGGTGCACCTACTGGCACACAAATTGGCACACATACCGGTACACAAATCGACGGTTCCATCGAAAAACATGAGCAATTTCAAAGACTGCTGAGACGGTCCGGTTCGCTCCGAGCGCACCAGCCAAAAAATAAGTACCTGATATCGCTTCAGTTTTGGTGGTGTTCGGTCTTGCCTCGAACAAGGTGAGGCCTTGACCTGTTCCGTTCCGAGCTTCTGGATCGCCTGTACGACAAGACGTTTGGTATCGGTCGCGCGTTCAGCTTCCTTGTTATGGACCCAGCCGAGGATCGCCATCAGTTGTGCGCGTTCGCACCGTCTCCGCAGCACGCGTTGAAGCCGCCTTCCGCAGGCCGTGCGCCGACTTGTCCACGATGCCCGCGGCTAGATCTACGCGCCTGAATGTTCGCGATGCGGATTCGGCGCCCCAAATTAGCGGGAGGTCGTAACCAGCCCTAACGTTGCGAGCGACCCGAACGGGCATGCTGACGCGATCGAGCAGAGGCCTTCAACGACGACCTGCATCCCCGAACAGCTGGTCATGGTGACTCATCGGCGGCGGGTCCCCGCATGCGCCGTCTATGATCCGAGTTCTTTCGCGATCATTTCTCGCAAACGGAACTTCTGGATCTTCGTCGCCGACATCGGCCATTCCGTGACGAAGCGGATGTGTTTCGGCCACTTGAAGCTAGCAATCTGTCCCTTGCAATGCGCGATCAATTCGTCCGGGGTCGCCTGCTGGCCGTCGCGAAGCTGGATAAAGGCGGCTGCAACTTCCTGGTATTTCTGGTCTGGCGCTGCCACGACCTGGGCAAGATGCACGGCCGGATGAGTGCTGAGCACGCCTTCGATCTCGGCGGCTGCGACGTTTTCGCCGCCAACCTTGAGCATGTCCTTTTCGCGGTCGAGGTAGGTGACGCGTCCCGCCTCATCAAGCATGCCGATGTCCCCGGTTCGAAACCAGCCATCCACGGTCCAGGCGCGTGCGTTTTTTTCGGGATCGTTGTGATAACCCTCGAACATATTGTATCCGCGCAGGATGATTTCGCCGCGCTCGTTCGGCCCAAGCATGTCGCCGTTTTCGCCCCGGATTGCCATTTCGATGCCACGGAACGCGCGGCCGCAAGTTGTCGCGCGCACATCGATCGAGTCGTCGGGTGCGCCGAGCACCATCGTTCCAGCCGCCTCGGTAGAGCCATAGCTGGCAATAATGGACACGCCGGGAAGCCTGGCCTGGACCTGCCTCATGCTCTTTTCCGGGCCGATCGCGGTCAGGATACGGAACGGAAATCCTTCGTTCTTCCACGCCGGGTCGTTCATCATGCCTTGGACGATCACGGGAAAGAAGGCGAAAACGATCGTCGGCTTCTCCTCGTTCAGAAGGCGAACGGCGCTCGACGGCTGGAAATGCCGAACGGTGACCATGGTCGCGCCGACGGTCACGCATGCGATCATTTCCGCATAATAGGCCATGTGGAACATCGGCAGCGGACAGAATGCCTTGTCCTCCGCGGTGAGATTGAGATGCCGCGCCTGCTCGGCGGCGGTCCGGGTGATCGCTTCGTGAGAGAGGGGACAACCCTTTTGCTGTGCTGTAGTGCCGGACGTATAGGGCATCAGGCCGACATCCCGAACGCGCACGCGGCTGCGCCGCAGTTCGACTTCCTCCGGAGCGACACTGTCCGCGATCCGGCGGATGTCGTCCGTCTTGACGACGTAGTTCACATCCTTGGAGCCAATCAGAATCACATTCTGCAGGCTTGGTGCTTCCGCAATTCGCAGGTTTAGCGGGTCGGTCTGGGCGGATAGGGAAGGGAAGGACTTCGTCAGCAGCGCCACTAGGTCAACCGTGTCGTCGAGCACGTCTGTCGTAACGACGGCGCGCAGGTCAGCGTCCACCACGATGTGCTGGATTTCACGGACGCGGTTTCGGGTGCTGATCGGGACGGCAACCGCGCCCGCGGCCTGTATCCCGTAGAGAAAATGCATTGTTTCCGGCATGTTCGGCAACAGCACGCCGACGCGGTCGCCGGCCTTGATGCCGAGCCCGATCAACCCGCGCGCGGTCTGCGCCACGGCATCCGAAAAGTCGCGAAACGTCTCGCGGCTGTCAGGAAAGATGAGTGCATCCTTGTCCGGCCACCGCTCGGCCGCCCGAACGATCAGATCGGGGGTAGTCAGAACCTCGGACCAAGTTCGCATGCTTGTCTTCTCGCTATGAGTGCCGGCTGGAAGGTCGATCCTGTTCAGCCGTGCACTTGATGATCCCGCGCCTACCTGCAACCGGTCGTGTGTCTGGCAGTTCACAGGCTGCGCACGCAGTGCCGGCAATGCCTATGACCTTGCATTGCCAGCGGCGAGGCTGCCAATGAGGCACATGGCAGCATCGACGTCCGCGTGCGCAACCGGATTGCGAGCCCGCCGCGACAATCCCGGCAGGTTCCGGGTCAGGCGCCGTACGTATGAAGGGGCCTTGCAGTCCCGCTCATGGCTACTTGTTTACTAGCGGGCAACCGTTGTCTTTCATCGAGCGAATGGCTTCGTCGCCCGGCACTTCGGCGAGCACCTTGTAATAGTCCCATGGATACTTCGATTCTTCCGGCTTTTTTACTTCAAGCAGCAGCAGGCTGTGCACCATGCGGCCGTCCTCGCGCAGGTAGCCGTTGTCGGTGAAGGCATCTCGCACCGGCAGCTCCCGCATCTTCGCCAGCACCGTCTTGGTGTCCTTGGTTCCTGCGGCTTTGACTGCCTTCAAGTAGTGCAATACCGCGCTGTAGGTGCCGACTTGATTCATCGTCGGCATCCGCTTCACACGTTCGAAGAATTTTTTGCCAAAGGCGCGGCTGCGATCGTTCTGGTCCCAGTAAAAGGCTTCCGTCGTGGTCACGCCTTGCATCATCTGCAGGCCCAGGCTGTGAATATCCGTAATGAACATCACGGTTGCAGCGAGCTTCTGGCCGCCCGCAACGATACCGAATTCGGTTGCCTGCTTGATGGTGTTGATGGCATCGCCGCCCACGTTGGCAAGTCCGATGATCTTCGCCTTGGATGCCTGGGCGCGCAGCAAGTACGAAGAGAAATCGGAGGTATTGAGTGGGTGTCGCGTATTGCCGAGCACCTTGCCGCCAGCCGCGGTCACCACCGCAGCGGCATCGCGTTCGATGGCATGCCCCCCTGCATAGTCCGCCGTGATGAAGAACCAGCTGTCACCGCCTTTTTTGACGATGGCATTACTGACGGCGTAGGCGTTGGAGTAGGTGTCGTAAGTCCATTGCAGGCTGTAAGGCGTGCAGTATTTTCCGACCAGATCCGAACTGGCGGCCTCTGTGAGGATCATGAGTTTTTCGAAGCGCTTGGACGCTTCTATGGCGGCGAGAGCCATCGCAGAGCTCGGAAGGCCGAGAATGATGTCGACGTTTTCAGCTTCGTACCATTTGCGCGCTATGCTGCCTGCGATGTCGGGCTTCATCTGCGGATCGGCGATGACCAATTCGATCGGCTTGCCGAACATCGTGTTGCCGAATTCCTCGATAGCCATCTTGGCGCTCTCGACGCTCCCGGTTCCGCCGATATCGGAATAAACGGACGCGAAGTCGACCAGCAGCCCGATCTTCAATGGCGTGGCCGGTGTTTCCGCCAGTGCTGTTCCGCTGAACATGGAAGCAGCGACGGTCGTCGCTGCAAGTGCGCGGAGCCAAGAGAGCATTCGTTTCCTCCGAATTTTTGATAAGTCAGGGGCGCACTATGGCGATCTGTCGGGGAGCATGCAACTCAAATTCTATCGTATGATAGGTAAAAAATGACCCTGCCATCTCGACATTTTTCTTGCGGAAATCGCAAAATATCGCCACTGTAAACTATCGATCGATCGGTAATTTAGCCTTTTGCCGCACGTGGGTGGGGCCGGCCGAAATCGGCAGCCGGGAGAGGCTGGGAGAAGGAAATCTGGCGGATCGAAGCTGTGCATCGGAATTGCCGTTGCCGGCCCAGTACCTTCCACTGAGAGGAAACGAGACATGAAGTGGTTGAACATAGCGGCGTTTGTCGCGGCTCTGGCAGTGCCGGTGGCGGCGAATGCCCAGCCTAGCGAACAGTATATTCCAATACCTTCTTACCGCGTCGGCCCGTATGGCGCGGGCGGTGCGAGCTTCTTTGGCGGCATCATCGATTATCTGAACCTCACCAATGCCAAGGGTGGCATCAACGGTGTGAAGATCGTTTTCGATGAATGCGAGACGGAATTCAACACCTCGCGCGGTGTCGAGTGCTATGAGCGAATGAAAAGCCGCAATGGTGGCGCCTCGTTGTTCGAAACCGGAGTGACCGGTGTCGCCTATGCGCTGCTGGATCGCCTGCCGCAGGACAAGATTCCGATGACCACGGTGGGATATGGGCGCTCGGATGCGATGGACGGCCGCGTGTTTCCCTGGGTGTTCCCGCTGGTCGCCACTTACTGGAGTCAGGCGGCGGCAATGATCCAGCACCTTGGTAAAGAGGTTGGCGGCCTGGACAAACTTCGCGGCAAGAAGATCGTCGATCTCTATCACGACTCGGCTTACGGCAAGGAGTCGTTCCCGGTACTTGAGCACTACGCAAAGGCTCTGGATTTCGAACTCATCAAGATACCGGTACCGAGTCCCGGCATCGAGCAGCAATCGCAATGGGTGCAAATTCGGCAGGCGCGGCCGGACTTCGTCATTCTCTGGGGCTATGGCGCGATGAACGCCGCTGCGCTGAAGGCGGCTGCCCGCGTTGGTTATCCGCGCGAGAAGATCCTGGGCTCATGGTGGGCGGGAACGGAGGAGGACGTGATTGCCGCGGGCGACGCCGCAAAGGGCTATCAGTCCATGAGTTTCGTCTCGCCGGGGAACTATCCCATGGTCGACGAGATCCGCAACACTCTCTATGCCGCGGGAAAGGGTAATCTCGATCGCAACATGCACATCGGCGGCGCCATGCACTATCGTGGTCTGGTGATCGGCGTTCTGATGGTCGAGGCGATCCGGGCTGCGCAGGAGCAGTTCGGCAAGGGCAAGGTGATGACCGCCGAGCAGGTCCGCCAAGGCTACGAGAGCCTGAACCTGGATGCGAGCCGTCAGAAGGAACTCGGCATTTTCGGCATGTTGCCGGAGGTCAAGACGAGTTGCCGGGATCATGAGGGATCAGGCATGGCGATCGTGCAACAGTGGGACGGCTCCAAATTCGTGCGCAAGGGCGACTGGATCCTTGGCGATCGCAATGTGGTCCGCAAGCTTGCGGAGGAATCCGCTGCCCAATACGCCGCGGAGAAGAAGATCGTGCCGCGCGACTGCAAGTGACAGCCTTCCCTCCGGGCAGCGTTCTCTCAGCTGCCCTGCCGTCACGGGCAGTGTGCCCGTGGCGGCCATCGGGCAGTTGCCCTCACCACCGCTGATAGCAAGCTCTTTTACGTGAGTGCCATGACTCTCCATCCTTACTTCACCGAAGAAATCCAGATGATGCGCCAGCAGGTGAGGCGATTCGTCGAGGAACGCATTGTGCCGTACGCGGAGCAATGGGAGCGCGACCAGCACGTGCCGCGCGAACTGTTTCGCGAAATGGGAAAGCTCGGATTCCTCGGGGTGCTGTATCCGGAAGAGTGGGGCGGCAGCGGCCTCGGCGTATTCGGTCAGATCGCGTTGGCGGAAGAACTGACCCGTTCGACATATAGCGGTGTGACCGTCAGCATCATGGTTCACGTGGCAATGGCCTCGCCCCATCTGCTGCACGCCGGTACGCGCGAGCAGCTTGGCCGTTACGCCGCGGATATCACGGCCGGCCGCAAGGTGTGCGGAATCGCCATCAGCGAGCCGGATGCGGGCTCCGACGTTAGCGGCATCCGTACCCGCGCGCATCGTGATGGCGATGACTGGGTCATCAACGGAAGCAAGTTCTTCATCACGAACGGCGTCTACGGTGACCTGTTCTTCGTGGCGGCGCGCACCGACCCCAATGCCAAGGGGTCCAAGGGTGTCAGTATATTTATTGTGGAGAAGGGTACGCCCGGCTTCAGCGTTGGACAGAAGCTCCAGAAGATGGGCATCTGGTGCAGCGACACGGCAGAACTCGTATTCGACAACGTGCGTGTCCCGCAGGAAAACCTTCTGGGTGTGGAGGGCCGCGGCTTCCACGCGCTGATGCGCAACCTGCAGAGCGAGCGCCTCGCGATCGGCGCGATGTCTACGGGCGAGGCGTCGGTGGCGCTCAAGCGCACGATCGATTACGTGCGCATGCGCAAAGCATTCGGCGGCGTGCTCATGGACAAGCAGGCCATCCGGCAACGGCTCGCCATGATGCACGCCAAGCTCGAATCGGCGAAGCAGTTGCTTTACTACGCCGCCTCGCTGGAACAGCAGGGCCTGAAGCCGGTGCGCGAGGTCTCCATGGTCAAGGCGTTATGCCCGGAGATCACCAACGAGATCCTTTATACATGTCAGCAATTTCATGGCGGCATGGGCTATCTGCGCGAAGGCGTCATCGAACGCATGGTGCGTGACGGCCGTCTGCATGCCATCGGCGGCGGAGCCACGGAGGTGATGCTGGAGGAGATCGCCAAGCGTTTCGACGACGTGCCATACTGGAACTGAGGCAGGTGATTCGCTCCCAAGGCGCCCGGCGCGCCGGCAAAGACCGTCGTCATGCCGCTTCGTGGCCGACGGTCCGATCCTTGTCGAGGGAGTCGGATGCCGGTTGCGTAAACAGGCTGCTTGAACTGAGAGACTCTGGCTCTTCTATGCCGCGAGCCCAGCTGCGGCCATCAGGTCGGACCTATTAAGCCCTCTAGTTGCACGCATTAGTGCATTTGCTGCGGTGTGCGGGAAGAAAGATGAGGAAAATCCAGACCAAAGCACCGGCCGTCAAATCGGCGCCTCCGCCGCCAAAGGTGAAACGGTCCGAGCAGACGCGCAAGCGTATCCTGGATGCGGCTGCGATGTGGCTCAATCGCGAGGGATTGGCGATGATGAGCCTGCAGGATCTGGCCAGGGAGGTCGGCCTGCAGACCGCCAGCTTCTACTATCATTTCCCCTCCAAGGACGCCCTCATCGAGGAGGTGATGGAGATCGGGATTCGGGTCGTCTACGAAGACGTGCGTGCCGAACTCGAGCGCCTTGGTCCTGAAGCGAGCTATCGCGAGCGGATCCATGCCGCTATCCGCGCCCACCTCGCCAGCGTCCTGACACACGGCGACTATACGTCGGCCAATCTGCGCAATTTTCCGCTCGCGCCGGTATCGGTGCGCGAGAAGAACCTCGCTATTCGACGAAAATACGCCGAGTTGTGGCGCCGATTGCTACTTGATGCGCAGCGAGCCGGGGAAATCGCGCCCAATGTCGACCTGACCCTCATTCGGTTGACGTTGATCGGCGCCCTGAACTGGTCGTCGGAGTGGTTCAATCCGCGCAAAAAATCCGTCGAGGCGATCGCCGAGGTCGTGTGCAACATGCTTTTTGACGGCATTGGCGAGCACAGCAAATCGGCACCTCGCGCCAAGGCGCGTCGGGGAACTTACGGCGGCCATCGCCGCTAAGCGGGCTTGCTCCGGGCTCCATTTACTGGATCGCCAGCGCGGCCAAGTTGCGTTCCCCCCAGCGCAGTTTCGACACGCATTTCGCGCAGCTTGAAGCGCCGAATTTTGCCGGTGGCGGTCGTCGGGAGCGCCGACATGATCGTTATGCTGCGGGGCCACTTGTAATGTGAGAGCCGCTGACGCGCGTGCTGCAGTATCTCGCCGGCCAGCGCGTTGAGGTTATCGCCCCCAGCGCCCTCGTTCAGGGTCGCAAAGCCGTGGATCATGTCGCCGCGGATCTCGTCGGGAAATCCCACGACAGCCGCCAGCTGGACTGCCGGATGGGACAGGATGGCGTTCTCCACCTCCTTGGGGAAGACGTTGAAGCCATTGCTCACCAGCATGTCCTTGACGCGATCGAGAATGTAGAGATTGCCCTCCGCGTCAAAGCGCCCGACATCGCCTGTGTGCAGCCAGCCGCCGCGCAGCGTATGCGCGGTTAACTCCGGTTGGTTCCAGTAACCCACCATGATGGTGGGGCTTTGCACCAGGATTTCGCCGGTGCCGCCGACTGGGACCTCCTGGTCCTGGCCATCGACGATCTTCAGCGCGAAGTCCCGTAGTGCTGGCCCGCAGGACGCATACGGCAGATCGACGCCCAGTGGCTGGATCGTGGCACCGGCCGAGCATTCGGTTTGGCCGTAGCCTTCGGACACCTCGACACGGATATCCTCCTTTAGCCGCCGCTTGAGTTCGGGCGACACAGGGCCGCCGCCTGTGTAGACGAGGCGGATCGAGGATATGTCGTGGCGTGCGAGCAGGGACGGGTCGAACAGCCGCGAAACCATGGTCGGCACGGTATGCAGGACAGTGACGCGGTAGCGCGCGATCAACTGCAAGGCGCGCTCTGCTTCGAATTCCCGCATGACCACGATGGGGCAATGGACCAGCGCGGCCTTCAGAAATTCGAAGTTGTAACCAAAGAGATGGAATGAGGGCAGCAGGGTGATGAATCGATCAGCGGGACTGTGCTCGAGACGCTCCATTACCCGCAAGCAATTGCCGATCACGCCGGAGTGGCGCAGCGTGATTCCCTTGGGCGTTCCGGTCGTTCCCGAACTGTAGATGATGAGGACAGGAGCGTCAGGCGAGCTTAGGGGCTGCGGCAGCGGCGCGCCGCCATGCGCCTCGTAAGGCACCCATCCGGGGCGCGACCCGCCGGTCAGAATGCGCAGTTTGAATCCTCCAAACGGATCCCGTTCCATACGATCCAGCAGACCGGCGTCCGCTATGCAGCCATTTGGCGTGCAGTCCGCGAGCAGGTTTTCGATTTCGTAGATCGTGCTCTGGACGTTGATCGGCACGGTGATCGCCCCGACCATGCTGGTCGCGATATAGAATTCGTACAGCACCGGGCTATTTCCCAGCAGCGACACCACGCGGTCACCCGGCTGGATACCGGCCTGCTGCATGGCGCCGGCAAGGCGGCGTGCCCGGTCATAGATGTCGGCATAGCTCAGCTCGCCGCCCTCCGGAAACAGCAGATAGGGCAGGTTTCCGTGGGCTTCGGCCGCATGACGGAACACCGCGTCAACGGTGCGGGCGTCGTTCATTGGCGTCTCCATGATCCGTGGCGGCCGGCCGCCTTGCGGTCGGCGTGCGTTATCACCGCTTGTTCAGGCTGGACATCAGTGCGCCGAGACGGCTGCGATGTTCGTCGGTGGTGAACAGGTAGGACTGGAGATAGGTTTCGTAGATCGCGCAGGTCTGGAAGTCGATATCCTGTCCGCGCAGCACGACCTGTTTCGAGATGGCGGCGGCGCGCCTTGGTGACGCAGTTTGGATCTGCTGGGCGATTTCCAGCGCACGTTCCATCAGGCGCTCGGGCGCAACGACGTCCACGAACAGCCCGTGCCTGCGGCCTTCCTCCGCGCCGATAGTCGCGCCGGTCAAGAACCAATGTTGCGCCACCACGGTGCCAACGATCTTGGGCAGCAAATAGGCGCATGCCATGTCGCAGGCAGCGGCGCCGACGCGCCCGAACGCGAAGAAGTAGCTGGCCTTTTCCGACGCAACCGCGATGTCGCAGCTGAGCGCGAGCGCCGCGCCGCCGCCGACAGCCGCGCCGTTGATGGCGCCGATGATGGGAAGGTCCAGCTCACGCATGCGCTGCGCCACGCGGTTGAATTCGCGCACAACGTGAAGTTGGGCCTCATGGTCCATTCCGTTCGGGTCTATTAGCGAACCCAGCTGAGCGCCGGAGCAAAATCCTTCCCCGCGGCCGGTCAGGACGATCGCGCGAACGCTGGGGTCCCGCTCGAGCCTGTCGAACGTCTGAAGCAGGCTGGCTGCGAGATCAAGGCCGAGTGCGTTTCGGTATTCGGGCCTGTCAATTGTCAGGATGGCCGTACCATCGCGGAGTTCGACCGCTAGATCGGGAAGCTCGGATTTTTTTGGATTTGATGGCATGGACACTCGCTGATTTAGATAAATCTAATGGTCGATCGATAGATTTAGGTTGCATATTTGCCCACAAAAGTCCGGGCAGATCAAGCTGGGGCGGTGTCGTTTTCCGTGTAAATGAGCCTGTCGAATGAGCTTACCGAACGACTCCTGGACAGGAGAAGGTTTTTGCGAGCGTTTCCGCTTTCTGTATTTTCAAATGACCATTAGTTAGAATAAAGTGCCAAAAACTGGAACCGGAACGCGGCGCTCTCATAGCTTCGATTGACCGGGTGAATAAGAAAGGAAACTGAGATGACCGCAGCGCAGAGCTCTGCCGCATCCTTGCGATTGCGGCCCGGCCGCCGCGTGGTTTTCACCGAATTGGGCGAAGACCCGCAGGACGCGCTCGACAACTTCCTCAAGATCGAGGAGCAGCCGGCGCCGGACTCCGCGCAGTGCAAGCCTGACGAAGTGATCGTGCGCATCGAAAGTTCTGCCGTTTCCTGGATCGACCTTGTCATGGCGAGCGGCCAGTACCAGCATCGCTGCTATCCGCCCTACATTCCGGGTGTGGAATATAGCGGCGTGGTCGAGTGGACGGGATCGGGGGTCGATCCCCGGCAGATTGCGGTCGGCGACAAGGTGTTGAGCGATTTTATCGCCTGCGGTCCTCGCGCCAAGACTGCCTATCAGGGGGCGGGCGGTTTCGCCGGGTATGCGGTCGTGCCCGCTTCGGCGCTATGCCGCATCCCGGAGCGGCTCAATTTTGACCAGGCAGCCAACCTGCTCGCCAGCTATGAGACGGCGTATCACTGCATCATTACGCGCGGCCGGGTTCAGGCGGGCGAGACGGTGCTGATCCACGGTGCGTCGGGCGCGTCGGGACTGGCCGCGGTACAGATTTGCCGGATGCTGGGCGCCAACGTCATCGCGACTGGCCGATCCGATGAAAAGCTCAGCCTTGTGAAGAGCCATGGCGCCAATCACGTGATCAACACGCGCGGCACCGACTATGCCTCCGGCGTCAAGTCGTTCCGCGAGGAGGTCAAGGCGTTGACCGAAGGTCGCGGTGTGGATGCGGTTTATGATGCCGTCGGCGGCGATGTCTCGCTGGAAAGCCTGCGCTGCGTGGCCTTCGGTGCGCGCTTCCTGATCGTCGGCTGGACCTCCACGCCAAACGTGGCCGACGGCAAGGGCAGGCGCGGTTCGCCCCGCGCCAACATGCTGCCCACCAACCTGATCCAGATGAAAAGTCTGACTGTTATGGGTTGTCCGGCGGTCATCACCGTGGAGCGCTCGCCGCAACTGCGTGAACCACGGAAGTCCCACATTCTCGAATGGGCTGCCGCCGGCAAGATCACGCCATACGTCTCCAGGAAGTTCAGCATGAGTGAGGCGCGCGAGGCTTTGCGCTCGCGTTGGGATGGCAGTGCGGCGGGCGGAGTGGCCTTACGCCCGTGGGAGGCGTGATGTCCGATGCTGGCATCCGTTCGGCCGTCGCACCCGTGAAGACCGGCGGCGAGGCTCTGGTTCCCTTGCAGGAGCGTCTTGCTCTGGAAGCCATCGGTCCTCGGCGCTGGCGCGGAGGGTATGGCGAGCCGAATCAGAACGGGCATTCCTATGGCGGCCACCTGCTGGGGCTGGCCATGGAAGCCGCTCTTTCGGCGGCGCCGGCTGATCGCGCGCCGACGATGATGCAGTTTCTTTTCCGGCAGGGCGCTCGGCCGGCCCTGCCGATCGACCTGACGGCATCGCTGATCCAGCAGGGGCGCCGCTTCACATCCGTAGGCGTTCACGGCTTTCAATCCGACCGCGCCATCCTCGATGCGACAGTCTCCTGCGCGGTGGAATTGCCGGGCCCCGCGATCGCGCAGGCTTCGCCGATCCCGCCAGGTGAGAACCCCGACGATCTGCCGCCCTATGCCGCGACACCGAAGGCCTTTCTCGATGCGGTGGACTTGCTGGGTGACTACGGTCTCGGCTGCAGGCCAGCCCTCGATCATCGTGTGCCCGAGCCGCTGGCCCAGATTTCGAGCGCGGCGATCGAACCCTCGTTTCGCTTCTGGCTGCGTGTGCCGCATCCGTTGGCCGCAAAGGCGCGCCTGCAGTGGTCGGCGCTTGCCTATCTTTCGGACTGGTGGATGAACTTCTGCGTCCTGGTGCCGCAATTGCGGCGCCGGGAGCGGCGCAAGATGCTGGTTTCGAGCCTCAATCACGCGCTGTGGTTTCATCGCACGCCACGCGCGGACGAGTGGCTCCATGTCGATACCACTGCCATACATGCCGCCTCGGGGCGGGGCGTCGCTCTCGCGCGATTCCATGACCGGCAAGGTCATCATGTTGCGACGGCCATGCAGGAATGCCTCACCGCTCACGAAACATGATGCAAATGATGTCCTCCCGCTCGCCGCGCGCGTGTTCACGGACCGTATCCGTCGGCATCGGCGGGTCGTTCGCTGCAACTTTGCACCCTCGTTTGCGCGGGACAAGGCTGTTGCGGCTGGTCGCGGATAAGAGGATTACATGGCGTTGACGGATGTCGCAGCCAATCCGCTGTCCCGCACCGATGTGCAGGCCACGCTGCCAAGGTTGCTGTTGGCGCACGCCGCCGCACACGGCGCACGAACCGCGATGCGGGAGAAGCGGCGCGGCATCTGGCAAGCCTGGTCGTGGAAGATGGTATCCACCCAGGCGAGAGAGTTGGCGATCGGATTGCAAGCGAGGGGATTTGCGCGCGGCGACCGCTTGCTCGTGATCGGCGACAATCAGCCGCGCCTCTACATTGCCATGGCGGCAGCACAGATGGTCGGCGGCGTCATCCTTCCCGTCGCCGCTGAAACGCCGGAGCATGCGCTGATAGAACTGGTGCGCGCGCAAGCCGTTGCGTTTGCCGTTTGTGGTGGAGTGGCGCAGTGCGCCAGGCTGATGGGGGTGCGCGCCAGGGGTGGTGCGCCGGCGAATCTGTTGCTTGACCGGGCCGCCGATCACTCGGGCGGCGATGGCGTTATTGCGCTGGATCACCTGCTCGCACAGGCGCGGCAATCGGGCCAACAGGAGCAAGACCGGCTGGACCGCGCGATCGACGAGGTCCATGGCGCGGACATGGCTGCCATTCTGACGTTTCCGCATGCTTCGCTGGGATCGCCGCCGGAAGTGTGGGCCGAGCCGCAGGCCGTCGTGCAGACCCACGACCAGGCAATCGCGCTGGCGCGGACCCAGATCCTGCAACACGCGTTGAGTCCGCAGGATGAGATACTGTCCTATCTGCCGCTCGGCAGCCGTGCCGATCATCACTTCTCCTACGTGCTGGCCTCGACAGCCGGCTTCTCGCTGAACTTCCCGGAAACCAGCGCCACCGTGCCAACTGATCTTCGCGAGATCGGACCGTCGCTGCACGTGCTGCCAGACTGGGCGTTGAAGCAGTTGATGGCGGGGATCCTGCGCCGTGCCAAGGACGCCAACATCGTCAGCCGCTTGCTGTTCGACAGGTATGTTCACCGTGCCCCGAACGGCGGTGCCGCAGGAAGCGCGCTCGGCCGTTCGCTGTTTCATCGGCCGCTTTGCGACGTACTTGGCTTCGGCCGCACGCGTCTGTTGTTCGTCGACGGCCGGCACGTCGATCCCAGGGCTGCGGCGTTCTTCACCAGCCTCGGCATGGAGCTGACCTATCTGGACGATTGGGCGGTGATGAACCATGCCTGAGCATGACAAGCAGACCTCTCCTTTGATCGAGATGCGCAATATCAGTCTGCGCTTCGGCGGCGTGACAGCGCTGTCGGACGTATCCTTCGATATCCGGGAGCACGAGGTGCGCGCCATCATCGGCCCCAACGGCGCGGGAAAGAGTTCGATGCTCAACGTCATCAACGGCATCTACGTCCCGCAGGAAGGCGAGATCGTGTTCCGCGGCCGCGCGCGCCAGCGCATGACCGCGCAGGCGGCGGCCCGAGACGGCATCGCACGCACCTTTCAGAATCTTGCGCTGTTTCAGGGGATGAACGTTCTCGACAACGTCATGACAGGGCGCCACCTGAAATTCACGTCCAACCTCCTGCAGCAGGCGTTCTGGTTCGGCAATAGCAAGCGCGAGGAATTGGCCGAGCGGCAGAAGGCCGAGGAGATCATCGCATTCCTCGAGCTGGAGAGCGTGCGCAAGACCGTCGTGTCGCGGTTGCCGTACGGATTGCAGAAGCGCGTCGAGCTTGGCCGCGCGCTCGCGCTGGAACCCGCCGTGCTGCTTCTCGACGAACCGATGGCGGGCATGAACGCGGACGAGAAGCGTGAGATGTGCCGCTTCATACTGGATACCAATCAACGCTTCGGCACCACGATCGCACTGATCGAGCATGACATGGGAGTGGTGATGGACATTTCGGACCGGATCGTCGTCCTCGATTACGGGCGCAAGATAGGCGACGGCGTCCCCGCGGAGATTCGCGCCAATGACGATGTCGTCCGGGCTTATCTCGGCGTCGGCCGCAAGTAGCGGGAATTCGAATGGCTTTCTTCCTGGAAGTTCTGATTGCCGGATTGCTCGCGGGGGTCATGTATGGCCTGGTCGCGCTCGGCTTCGTCCTCATCTACAAAGCTTCCGGAGTCTTCAATTTTTCGCAAGGCGCGATGGTCTTCTTCACCGTGCTGAGCGTGACCGGGTTCATGGAATGGGGGCTTCCGCTTTGGGTGTCCATTCTGTGTGTGGCCGTCGTCATCGTCATCACCGCCTTCCTGACGGAACGCCTGGTGCTGAGGCCTTTGCTGGCGCAGCCGCCGATCGCCCTGTTCATGGCGACACTGGGGCTGACCTTTGTCATCGAAGGCGCCGCGCCGCTGATCTGGGGCAGCAAAGTCCGCGCGCTCGACCTCGGCATTCCAGATGTGCCACTGGAAGGCGTGATGCGTGCGACCGACATCGGCATCTCGACGTTCGATCTTGTGGCAGCGTCCATCGCTGCGCTCTTGATCGTGTCGTTGACGCTGTTTTTCTCCTACACGAAGACGGGGCGCGCCTTGCGGGCAGTGGCCGATGATACCACCGCCGCCATGTCGCTCGGCATTCCCCTGCGCTTTGTCTGGGTTGTCGTCTGGAGCGTGGCGGGTTTTGTCGCGATGGTAGCGGGGCTGCTCTGGGGCGCACGCAACGGCGTGCAGTACTCGCTGATGTTTGTCGCCCTCAAAGCGTTTCCGGTCCTGATCATTGGCGGCTTTAACTCGATTCCGGGCGCGTTCGTCGGTGGGCTGATCGTGGGTACCTGCGAGAAGCTGTTTGAGGTCTACATTGGCACGAGTTTGGGCGGCGGCACCGAGGGCTGGGTGCCCTATGTCCTGGCGTTGCTTTTTCTGCTGGTGCGCCCGGAAGGGTTGTTCGGCGACAAGATCATCCGCCGCGTCTAGTTCGCACAGGGAGCCGCTTCATGTTTTATCGCCTCTCCGGACAATTCAAGACCTCGTATGCGCAGGACAGTCAGTTCTTTCCGGAACGGCTGGACCGGCGAGTCTTCGTGCTCACCATGCTGGTGGCAACGTGCATCATTCCGCTGTTCGCATCGCCCTACCTGCTCTCGGCTATCTTGACGCCGTTCCTGGTGTTCTCTCTGGCGGCACTGGGGCTCAACATTCTGACCGGCTATGCGGGACAAGTGTCCTTCGGGTCCGCAGCCCTGATGGCCGTCGGTGCATTTGCATCGTACAACATCCTGCTGCGGCTGCCATTCATGCCGTCGCTGCTGGCGTTTATCCTCGCCGGATTGTGCGCAGCGGCGGTGGGCGTGGTGTTCGGCTTGCCTTCTCTGCGCATTCGCGGTTTCTATCTGGCAGCTTCCACACTTGCCACGCAATTCTTCATTCTCTGGTGCCTTACGCGCGTCGGATGGTTCACCAACAATTCGGCATCGGGCGTCATAGCCACGCAGGACGTGGCCCCCCTCGGCTTTCAGCTTGACTCGCCGGTGCGAAAATATCTCTTCGTGCTGGTCGTTGTAGTGGTGCTGGCTGCGTTTGCCAGCAACATGGTGCGCAGCAACAGCGGCCGATGCTGGATGGCGGTGCGGGACATGGACGTGGCGGCCGAGGCGATCGGCGTCAATCCGCTGCATGCCAAGCTTACGGCGTTTGCCGTCAGCTCGTTCTATTGCGGAGTGGCCGGCGCGTTGTATGCCTACGCTTATGTGGCCACGGTTGAGCCCGAGGCGTTCAGCCTGGACCTGTCGTTCAAGATCCTGTTCATGATCATCATCGGTGGGCTTGGCAGCATCCTGGGCTCTTTTCTGGGTGCGGCCTTCATGATCCTGTTGCCGATTGGATTGAACCTGGCTTTCGAAACGCTGGAGCGCCTGTCGGGCATCGCATTGCCCTCAGGCTTAAGTTCACATGTGGAGGTCGTCCTGT
This sequence comes from Pseudomonadota bacterium, assembly GCA_023432885.1. Classification (GTDB taxonomy): domain Bacteria; phylum Pseudomonadota; class Alphaproteobacteria; order Rhizobiales; family Xanthobacteraceae; genus Bradyrhizobium. The sequence continues at coordinate 16,475 of JAEZEU010000091.1, forward strand.
TCGGCGTCCTCATTATCTTCTTCCTTGCGGTCGAGCCGCATGGATTGGCGCGCTTGTGGCAGATTGCAAAGACCAAGCTGCAAACCTGGCCTCTGCCGCATTAGCGAAGGTGATGGTCATGCCCAAGCCAATGCTGAGCGCGGTCGGCGGAAACGATGCCGGCGGAAAGCCTCTGCTGTCAGTGCAGGATATCGAAGTCGTCTATAACGGCCTGATCCTGGTGCTCAGGGGCGTCTCGCTGGAAGTGCCGGAAGGGCAGATCGTGGCGCTTCTCGGCGCGAACGGCGCCGGCAAGACGACGACGCTCAAAGCGATCTCCAACCTGCTTCACGCCGAGCGGGGCGAGGTGGTGTCGGGTCAGATTTCCTATGATGGACGGCGGGTTGAGAAGGCCAGTCCCGAGCGGCTCGTGCGCGCAGGCCTGATCCAGGTCATGGAAGGGCGGCGCTGTTTTCCACACTTGAGCATCGAGGAGAACTTGCTGACCGGCGCGCATACGCGTCGCGCGGGCAGGGCACAATTGCGTGAGGACCTGGAACGCATATATCACTACTTTCCAAGGCTGAAGACCCGCAGTCGTTCGCTTGCCGGCTATACTTCCGGCGGCGAGCAGCAGATGTGCGCGATCGGCCGTGCGCTGATGGCATATCCCCGGATGCTGCTGCTCGATGAGCCCTCGATGGGGCTGGCGCCGCAGATCGTCGAGGAGATCTTCGCCATTGTGCAGGATCTCAATCGCCGTGAGAAACTGAGCGTCCTGGTGGCCGAGCAAAACGCCATGCTCACGCTGCAATGCGCCGATCGCGGCTACATCCTCGAGAGCGGGCGGGTAATGCTGGCCGGTAACGCCGAAGACCTGCGCCACAATGACATGGTGAAGGAATTCTACCTGGGCATCAGTGCCGACGAGCGGCGCAGCTTCGCCGACGTGACGAAGAGAGAACGCAGGCGCAATCTCTGGTTCTCGGCCGCCGCAATCGAGTAGCGGCTGGCGTCATGCCTGAGCCTCGAAGGCTTGGGCCAACGCGTTGATGCTCTCCGGATTGCTGAGAGCGGAGAGGTCTCCGGGAGACTGTTTGAGCAAGACCGCGCGGATGACCCGGCGCATGATCTTCATGTTGCGGGTCTTCGGCAGGTCGCCTACGAGGACTACGCGGCGGGGGCGATAGGTGGGGCCCATGCGGGAAATCAGGGCCGCGGAAAGCCGCTCCGGCAGCTTCTCTTCGGCTTCGAGGCCGGGCATCGGAACGCAGACGCAGACGAGAGCTGAGCCCGTCATGCTGTCGGGAACGCCGATCACGGCGGCCTCGCTCACCTTGCCGGTATCGGTCAGGACGGATTCGATCTCTGCAGGTCCTGTGCGCTTGCCGGCAACCTTGATGGTGTCATCGCTGCGGCCCAGCACGTAATACAGGCCATGGTGATCGCGTTTGGCGAAGTCGCCATGAACCCAGACGCCGGGCAGGATGCGCCAGTAGGTCTCCAGATAGCGCTCGTCGTCGCGCCACAGGCTCTTGGTCATGCCGATGCCCGGCTGACGCAGGATCAATTCGCCCACTACATTGTAGCCGACCGGCCCGCCGCTTTCGTCCACGATGTCCACGCCGCAGCCGAGGCCGCGGGCGCCGAAGGAGCCCGGCAGCATCGGGTGGTGCACCGTGCCGACGAAGTTGCAGCCGCAGACCTCCGTGCCGCCCACGAGGTTGATGATCGGTTTCGTGCGCCGGCAGACGTTGTCGAAGAACCATTGCCAGGCGGCATCGTTCCAGGGTTCACCGCCCGAGCAGGTGATGCGCAGCTTGTCGAAGCCGAACTTTTGCACATCCTCGGTGCCATGGCGCATCAGGCTGCGCACAATGGTCGGCGATACACCCAGGTAACTGACCTCATGGTCGTCGACCAGTTTCCAGAACCGGTCGCGCCGCGGATAGTCTGGCGTACCCTCGGCGAGAAGAACGCTGGCCCCGAAATATGCAGGGAGCAGCGCCGACATGGGGCCTACCATCCAGCCCATGTCGCTCATGAAGAAGAAGCGGTCGTTGCTTCCGAAGTCGCCGCAGATGTGAACGTCCCGCAGCGCCATGGACGCCAGGAAGCTGATGTGCGTCCAGATGCAGCCCTTTGGCTTGCTCGTGGTGCCGGACGTGTAGAGCAGTACGGCAGGCGCTTCCGCGGGAAGCTCGATCGTCGCGAGTTGCGGCTCCTGCGCGGCCACCACAGTTGCCCAGTCATGATCGCGGCCATGCTGCAAGGCAGCCCCGCTGTGCTCGCCCCGGCGGTTGATCACCAGCACTGACTTCACGCCGGGACAATGCTGCAAGGCGGCGTCCAGCGTCGCTTTCATCGGGACGAAGGATCCCCTGCGCCAACTCCCGTCGGCGGTCAGAACGGCGGATGCCTCGGCATCCAGGAGACGCGCGATCAATGGCTGTTCGCCGAAGCCGGAGAAAAGCGGCACTGCGATGGCGCCGATCTTGAAAATCGCGAACAGCGAGACAAATGCCTCGGGGATGTTGGGAAGGTAGAGCGCAACCCGGTCGCCCGCGCCGACTCCCAACTTGCGCAGGCCATTGGCGAGGCGGCACACGTGTTCGTCGAACTCGGCATAGGTGAGGCGCACAATGCTGCCGTCCTCACCTTCCCAGGTGAGGAAATGCCGGTTCCAGGCGGGGGTGCCGCGATGACGATCGAGGCAGTTGAGAACAATGTTGGTGGTGCCGCCGACGCACCAATTGGCGTGTTCGATCCCTCGGCTGGTATCGAGTATCTTCGAGTAAGGCTTGTAGAAGCGAAAGTCGCAGAATTGAAAGACCTGTTCGGCCAGCCAGCCGGGATTCGCGTCGGCTCGCCTGGCGAGCGTGTCGAAGTCCGCCGTGCGCGCATGTTGCATGAAGCGGGTGAGGACCGAGCCGGCGATGAGTTCTGCGCTCGGAGTCCAGGCAAAGGGCGACGCTTCGGCTGACGGGTCTGCCGGAGGTCGGGCGCCGGAGTCGGTTTCAGGCCGTCGT
>JAEZEU010000128.1 GCA_023432885.1 Pseudomonadota bacterium
GCCCAAGACGGTGCCGGTGCAGGAGCGCGTCTCGATCGTCCATGGCGACTATCGTCTCGACAACATGATCTTCCACCCGACGGAGCCGCGCGTGCTCGCGGTGCTGGACTGGGAATTGTCGACTCTCGGCGATCCCATGGCCGATTTCACCTACCTGCTCATGCAATGGACGATGCCGGGCCTCGCCGATGCCGACCTCAAGGCGCTGAACATTCCGAGCCAGGAAGAGGCCGCGAAGATCTATTGCGACTTTACCGGCATGGCCGTGCCTGATCTCAACTGGTACTTCTCCTACAATCTTTTCCGCCTCGCGGGCATTACGCAGGGCATTGCGGGCCGCATTCGCGACGGCACCGCGGCCAACGCCAAGGCTATCGAGTCGGCCAAGCGCACGGTGCCGCTGTCGCAGCAGTCGTGGGAATATGCGCAGAAGGCCGGCGCGGTGTGAGGATTCAAGAGGCGCGTCCACACACCTAACTCGTCATACCCCGCTAACTCGTCATACCCCGCGCGCATGCGGGGTATCCAGTACGCCGCAGCTTCTCATCTTGCGGCTGGCGTCTCTGGAATACAGGATCGTCCGCCTTTGCGGACGATGACAAGCGGTGAGTGCGTCGTCGCTTTTCCGCTTCTACGCTCCTGGAATTTCTAATTGCCTCTTTCCCCCAACGTCCGCGGAAGTCTGCTGATGGCCGTCGCCATGGCTACTTTCACGATGAACGACAGCATCACCAAGGCCGTCTCGTCGGAGATGAACTTCGGCCAGATCATGCTGGTCCGAGGCGTTTTCGGGATCGTGCTGATCTGGGCATTTGCCGCCTGGCAGGGCGCCCTGCGTCCGATGCGCACGCTCTTCGTCCGGCCGGTCGCGCTGCGGGTGACCGGTGAAGTCGGTGGCACCATCTCGTTCCTCGCAGCCGTCGTGCACCTGCCGCTTGCCAACACGGCCGCGATTCTCCAGGCGCTGCCGCTGGCGATCACGCTGGGCGCCGCGCTGCTGTTCCGCGAGCCGGTCGGTTGGCGCCGCTGGCTTGCGATATGCGCGGGCTTCATCGGCGTGCTGATCATCGTCCGGCCGGGTCTGGCCGGCTTCAACGAATTCTCGCTGCTCGCGCTGGTGTCGGTGGTGTTTTGCGCCGGCCGCGATCTGGCGACCCGGCAAATCCCCGCGAAAATTCCCTCGCTGTTCATCACGCTGCTCACCACGGCCGTTGTGACCGCAACCGGTGCTGCGATCCTCGTCCCGCTCGGCGGCTGGACGCCGCCGTCCTTCCGTGCGCTCGCCTTGCTTGCGCTGGCCGCGGTGCTGCTCGTGGTCGGCTACCAAACCGTTATCATGGCGCTGCGCACCGGCGACATTTCCGCTGTGGCGCCGTTCCGCTACACCGCGCTCTTGTGGGCCATGCTGCTCGGCTATGTCGTCTTCGGCGACAAGCCCGACGCCATGATGGTGCTGGGGGCAACGATCATCGTGCTGTCCGGTCTCTATGCGTTCTATCGCGAACGCGTCCGTCATCGACTGCTCGCAGCCAGCACCTCCGGGCCTCCCCCTGAAGGCGTGTGAATTTGCAGCCGTTTGGCCGCAATCAGGGTTGCGGGCGCACTCGGCGCCCGGCTTTCCCTCGCGCCCTCCCTCCAAAGAGAGGCGGTGCAAAACTCAGGCGAACTCGCGCCGTGGGAATGAGGACGCATGGTCTGCTGTCATTGCAGGCGACTTGGCCGACCGTAGCTCGACGAGCGACGGCGGAAGCGAAGCATTCAGCTTTGCCGCAGCGAAAGCTGAATTGTTTCATTGCTTCGCTCCTCGAATGACGATTGAGAAAGGCCTAAATCGGCTTGCCGGTATAGGGCATCGATGCGGTGAGACCGCCGTCTACCGGAATCGCTTGGCCGTTGACGTAGGACGCTTCGTCGCTCGCCAGAAACAACCCCATCGCGGCGAGCTCATGCGGCTGGCCGGGCCGCTTGAGCGGATTGAGCTGGCCGATCTTGTCGGAGGTGCCGCGCTCCTTGGCGCGGTCGAACACAGGCTTGGTCATGCCGGTCTCGATCAGGCCCGGGCACACCGCATTGATGCGCACGCCGGTGCCCGACAGCGAGTAGGCGGTGATCTGCACGAGGCTGATGACGCCGGCCTTGCTCGCACCGTAGGGATGCCCGCTGGCGCCGGACTTCAGGCCCGCCACGGACGCGGTGCAGATGATCGAGCCATGCCCTTGCCTGGTCATGTGCGGAATCGAATGCTTGATCGCGAGGAACGGCCCGATCAGGTTGACGCGCAGCACTTCCTGCCAGTGTTCCACCGTCTGATCAGCGAGCGGCACCAGTCCGCCGCTGATGCCGGCATTGGCCCAGATCGCATCGAGCTTGCCGTATTTCGACACCGCCTTGGCAATGAAGCCCTTCACGTCGTCCTCAACGCCGGCATCCGCCACCACAGCTTCCACGGTGCCGCCTGCATCGCTCACCAGCTGTGCGGTTTCCTTGACGGCTTCGGTCTTGTCCACAGCGATCAGCTTTGCGCCTTCTTTAGTGAACAGCAGCGACGCCGCCCGTCCAATGCCGCTGCCGGCGCCGGTGATCACGACAGATTTGCCCTCGAGGCGGCCCATTAAATTTCTCCCTGCAGCTCTTGCACGCGGTGCTTGCCGCGCAACGGAATTTCAAACAAGATTTCAAACGGCAAAGTCACTTGAGACAATGTGTGCTCTGACGTAGGACGACACTAGTGAAGGGCCTCCTCTATGTCCAATAACAACAAGCCAAGTGTGGTGGTGACGCGTTGGTGGTGGGTGCGTCACGCGCCTGTGCGCAGCGACGGCGGCAACATCTACGGACAGAAAGATATCGAATGCGACTGCGGCGACACCGAAGTGTTCGAGGCGGTCGCCAAAATCTTGCCGCGCAACGCGGTGTGGTACGCAAGCAATCTCCAGCGCACGCATCAGACCGCGGAGGCGATCTGGGCCGCGGGATTTCCAAGGCCCGCAAGCATGATGCGCGAGGCCGCCTTCGCCGAACAGAATCTCGGCAAGTGGCAGGGCATGAATCGCGCAGAGTTTCTCGCCAGCCGTCCGCCCGGAAGCCACTGGTTCGCCAACATCGATGAGCCGGCGCCCGGCGGCGAAAGCTTCATGGATCTCTATAACCGCACCTGTAACGCCGTCCAACGTATCACCGAGATGGAGGCGGGCAGGGACGTCGTTGCCGTCGGCCATGGCGGTACCATCAAGGCTGCAGTCGGTCTTGCGCTTGGCGGTTTGCCCGAGCGCGGGCTTGCCTTCGACATCGACAATTGCTCGGTCACGCGGCTCGATCATTTCGCAGCCCCCGGGCGAAGCGTCTGGCGCCTGCCGATGGTGAATCAGCAGCCATGGATGGCCGATGCCGCGCACGCGGCGATGCATCAGCCGGCCGGGCCCGAGGTCAGGCAGAGCAAACTTGTATAACCGGATCATTCCGGGGCGGCTCGCGGAGCGAACCATGGTGCGCAAATTGCGCACCTGAGAATCTCGAGTTTCCGGGCATCGCCCCGGAATGACATACCAAGCCGGCATGGCCGTAAGAACATCTGGAGGAAGACGCATGAGCTTGTTCGACATGAAGGGTAAAGTCGCCGTGATCACCGGCTCGACGCGCGGCATCGGCCGTGCCATCGCCGAGCGCATGGCCGAGCACGGCGCCAAGGTGGTGATCTCTTCGCGCAAGGCCGACGTCTGCGATCAGGTGGGCAAGGAGATCAACGACAAGTACGGGAAGGGCACCGCGGTCGCAATCGCCGCCAACATCTCGTCGAAGGAGAACCTGCAAAACCTCGTCGACGAGTCCAACCGCGCCTTCGGCAAGATCGACGTGCTGGTCTGCAATGCGGCATCCAATCCGTATTACGGCCCGCTCGGCGGCATCTCCGATGACCAGTTCCGCAAAATTCTCGACAACAATATCGTCGCCAACAACTGGCTGATCTCGATGGTGGTGCCGCAGATGATCGAGCGCAAGGACGGCTCGATCATCATCGTCTCCTCGATCGGCGGACTGAAGGGCTCCACCATCCTCGGCGCCTATGCGATCTCGAAAGCGGCCGACATGCAGCTCGCACGCAACCTCGCCTGCGAATACGGCAAGCACAATATCCGCGTGAACTGCATCGCGCCGGGCCTGATCAAGACCGACTTCGCCAAGGCGCTGTGGGACAATCCGGAGAACCTGAAGGCGTCGACCTCTCGCTCGCCGCTGCTGCGCATCGGCATGCCGGACGAGATCGCGGGCGCGGCCGTCTTCATGGGCTCTGCGGCCGGCGACTTCATGACCGGCCAGACCATGGTGATCGACGGAGGTGCCACGATCAGCTGATGCGTTTGCGCGGTTACGTACTCGGCACGTCATCACCCGCGAAAGCGGGTGATCCAGCAAACGCACGTTGAGATTCGTACTAACTTCCCGGCGTACTGGATGCCCCGCCTTCGCGGGGCATGACAGTGCTGGATGTGGATGCCCTTCGGGCTTACTCCACCGCCGCGTACACCAGGTTGCGCACCAGCGTGCGGGTGTACTGGCGCTGGCCGGGGCCCTGCATCATGAAGACCGCGAACAGCTCTTCCTTCGGATCGATCCAGAAGAAGGTGCCGGCCATGCCGCTCCAGAAGAACTGGCCGGCCGAACCCAGGAACGGCGCGATGCCGGCCTGCGTGCGCACCGCAAAGCCGAGGCCGAAGCGGTGGCCAGGCGGCACGAGATCGCCCTTGATCACGACGTCAGGGGCCAGATGATCGGAGGCCATCAGCTCCAGCGTCTTGCGCCCGATGATCCTGTTGCCGTCGAGCGAGCCGCCATTGAGGAGCATCTGGCAGAAGCGGGCATAGTCCATGGTGGTCGACACCAGACCGCCGCCGCCGGATTCCATGGCCGGCTTCTCGAGCATGTTGAACAGCTTCACTTCTTCGCCATTCCACGGGTCTTTGGTGAAGGGCTCGGCCAGTCTGCCGGCGTTCTCTTCGCCGGTGAAGAAGGCGGTCTCAGCCATCTGCAGCGGCGCGAGGATGCGCTCGGTCAGGAACGTCCCGAGCGACATGCCGCTGACGACCTCGATGATGCGGCCGAGGATGTCGGTGGAGCGGCTATAGTTCCATTCCGCGCCGGGCTGGCAGATCAGCGGCATGGAAGCGAGCATGGTGGCGTGCTCGGCATTGGTGATCTTGCGGCTGCGCAGCCGCGATTGCTGGTAGAGCTGCTGCACGAGGCCGTTACCGGTATGGTCGTAGGTGAGCCCTGAGGTGTGACGGAGCAGGTCCTGCACCGTCATCTGCCGCTTCGCCGGCACGAGTTCGAGCCTGCCGTTGTTCTCGACGCCGACCTTGGTTCCGGAAAACTCCGGAATGAATTTGGCGACGGGGTCGCTGAGCAGGAGGTGGCCGTCCTCCAGCAGCATCATAATGCCGATCGAGACGATCGGCTTGGTCATGGAGAAGATACGGAAGATCGTGTCATGCGCCATCGGGGCCGGGGCGAGTGGGCTTTGCCGGCCGATGGCGTCGAACCAGCCGATCTCGCCGCGGCGGGCAACCAGCACCGTCGCGCCGGGCAGCGTGCCCCCGTCCACCTCGCGCTTGAAGGCGTCCGAGAGCCTTGCAAGCCGCGCGCTGGAAAGCCCGATTGCCTCCGGCTTGGCCCGGGGCAGGGACGGCGTTTGCGGGGCGGATGTTTTGAGGGCGGCGGTTTGCGCGTTCATGGTCTCTCCCGTTGCTCTTGTTGTTTAAAGGAGAGTGTGGCGCAGAAAGAATTGAATGAACAGGCCGCCTTAACCGCTTCGCGCTTGCAATCCGGGCATGGCTTATGCTTGAAACGGCCCGAACCGGCGGCGACGCTAGGTTCCCTGCAGGAGTGTAGCTCAATTGGTAGAGCACCGGTCTCCAAAACCGGGGGTCGCAGGTTCGAGCCCTGCCACTCCTGCCAACTAAATCAATGACTTAGATAGCACAAAATAAGAACGGACTTGATCCCGACCCATCGTTGGACTCAGGTAAGCCTTAGACATGCTTTCGAGAGACTGGCGATGGTCTGAGCAACCTTGGCGTCCGCCTTTTTCGTCCACTTCGCGTGCGACCACATGCGCCGGCTCGCCCCTGTCGAGCAGATCGTCAGATGCGAGGCCCCAGGTCATGGAAGCGCATCTTAAAGCCGAGCCGCTTCGCGTGACGGGTGAAGGTTCGCCTCATGGCATGGCCATCCGATCGCGCCACTCGATCCGCGCGCGTGTCGGCGGAGAGGCCGCCCTCAAAGTTCGTATCCCGGTGCATTAAGCCGGTGTCGACACAAGTGGATGCCACTGGCCGGTGACCGATAAGCGCTCTATGGGCCGGACACGCGCAATCCCGATGCCGCAAGCGCTGGTTTGACGAGTTGAATGAGGTTCGTCCTGAGCCGCAACGGCATTCCCGGCGCGTACGACGCGACCATCGACGCGTTGCCCGGATCGACGTTGCCGGACGAACTGCGCGCGTGCGGCTATGACGTGTGGGAGATCGGCGAAAGGCGAGCGCATTCCGGACGCCACCAAGCAGCGATGGAAGGGCTGATGGCTCGCTGTGGCCGGTGACGGAAAGCCCGACGATGCCGGTGATGACGCTCTCACTATCCATCACGCGGGTGTCGTTCGAGTCCGACGCTATTCCTTCAGCGTCCCATGATCAGGAGCGCGTGCAATGAAGCCGCGCGAGCAGTCCGGAATGGTAGATGAGGAAGAGATCGCCAGTATAGTAGAAATACTCGCCGACAAAATCTTTCGTCACGAACTTGAGTTGAATTTTGTTGTTGCTGCTGATGCGAGGGGTAAGCGTTTTGCCGTCTGCCATTGTCAGAGACAGCTTGTTCTTGTCGCCAAATGTGACACCGAGATCAATTGGCTTCAGCTGAAAATTCGGGCTCGTTCTCCCTTGAACAACCTGCCCCTGGCAGGAGAACTGCTGTGCCGCTGCCGCGACATCAGGCGGGATCAGCATCGTCAGGAAAGCCAAGCTCCCCACGACGATCCCAGTTGCACGTACCATGACATCTCTCCGTTCGACGAACACGTGT
>JAEZEU010000278.1 GCA_023432885.1 Pseudomonadota bacterium
TAATTATACGCCTTGATGATCTCGATCAGGCGATCTTCGGTCGAGCGGTCGCCGCCATTGGCGTCGGGATGGTGCTGCTTCACCAGCGCCTTGTACTTGGTCTTGACCTCTTCCAGCGTCGCGCCGGCTGCAAGACCCATCACCTGCAGTGCCTTGCGCTCGGCGTTCATCACCTTGCGCGTCTCAGCCTTGGGCTGCTGTTGCGGGCCCGGGCGCCAGCGGGCGCGGCCGTTGAGCTCGGCAAACATCTGGAAGGGATCGGTAGCCGAGTCGAACGCGCCCTCGTCCTTGGTGCCGGAATTGGCGCCCATCTTCCAGGTCGGACGATGGCCGGTGAGCGCATCTTTCTGGTAGCGCGCAACATCTTCCGGATTCATGCCCTGGAAGAAATTGTAGGACTGGTTGTACTCACGGACATGGTCGAGGCAGAAGTGCCAATATTCGCGCGAGTTCTCGCGGCCCTTCGGCGCGCGGTGCGGGCCCTTGTTCTGGCAACCCGCCCACTCGCACATCGTCTGTTCTTCCTTGGCGCGCGCCTGCGCCTTCGCGCTCAGCTTGTTCGGCTTGATGCGAATGGAGTCGAAGAACTTCGATGAATCGATCGGCATGGATGACTTACACTACGCAATGCGAGCGGCTTCAAGACTTGACATTGCGATTCCTTCGTATCCCGCCATTGACGAAAAACGGTTACGGACGTAATGCCGCGTCCATGAGCACAAGGGACGCTATCATACACAAGTTGCGTGAAGCTTTCTTGCCCGAAAGCCTCGACGTCACCGACGAATCGCATTTGCATGAGGGCCATGCCGGCCATCGGCCGGGCGGCGAGACGCATTTCCGGATACATATCGTGTCTCCCTCCTTCGAAGGGAAGAGCCGGATCGAGCGTCACCGCATGATTAATGCCACGCTCGCAGCGGAACTGGCCGGCTCGGTGCACGCGCTTGCCATTCATGCGCAGGCTCCGGGGGAAAAACGCGGCTAGCCGCCCAAGATCGGCAGAGACGGTTTGCCCGTTTTCATTGTATGTAGGACGAGGCGACCGACGTAGTTCCCGGAATTTTTCCGGCGGGCAAGGGCCGGGCCGGCCCGACATCGGCGCCGAATTTGATGGGGGGCGGTTCGATGCGTGTTGCGCCGTTATTCCGATTTCGCCTGATCGCAGCCTTCGTTCTGGCAACCGGCCTTGCCGGGCCGCCGTCCTCCGCCTTCGCCCAGGGCATGCCCAGCCCGTTCGTACAGGAAGTGCTGATCAAGAGCATCCTGGTGACGCTGTCGGATGCGGTGGCGTACGACAACTTCAGCGTTCTTCATGCCAAGATCTCAAAACCCTTCCGTGATCAGTTCCCGCCCGAGAAGCTGCGGGCGGTGTTCAAGGACCTGATCGACAAGCGCGCGGTGTTCGACGCCATCGTGGCCAAGCCGGTCGTCCCCGACGGCGAGGCAAAGATCGACGAGAACGGCGTGCTGCGCCTGAAGGGCCGCTTCGAAACCACGCCAAAGCAGGTGAAATACCAGCTCGGCTTCATCCCGTCGGACGGCCTGTGGAAGCTGTCCGCCGTTACCATCGACATCGAATGACTCGCCAGCACTCAAGGGAATGCCCCATGCGAAACTGCCTGATCGCCCTGTTCGTTCTCGCTTCCTGCACAGCCGCACAGGCGACGCCGTTGCCGCCGGCGGACAAGGCCGCGCTGCTGAAGGGCACCAACGATTCCTGCCTTGAGAACCAGGTGAAGGATGCCACCAACAAGGCCATGACGGTCGGCCAGCTGCAGACCTATTGCGACTGCTACGCGCGCGCCTTCTCCGACTTCATGCAGCTCGAGGATCTGGACAAGAACAAGGAATCGCTCACGCCGGAGACGATGAAGAAGGCCGGTGAATTCTCGCAGACCTGCGCGGCGAGCACGCTTAAGAAATAGCGTACGGGCTCCGTCATGCCCGAGCATGACGACGCGTCAGGATCGGCAATCTAGAACGACCTCCCTGCCCGCCTTGGCCTGGGCTCCGGCAGCTCCGTCTCGCGCAGCACCGGCACGATGCGCAGCGCCGTGATGCGGTTGCGCTCTCTGCGCAGCACGCGGAAGCGGAAGCCGTGGAAGGTGAAACTCTGGCCGCGATCGGGGATCGAACGCGCTTCGTGAATCACGAGACCCGCAACCGTAGTGGCCTCCTCGTCCGGAAGGTGCCAGTTCAGGGCACGATTGAGGTCTCGAATCGGCACCGAGCCATCGACCACCACCGAGCCGTCAGGCTGCGTCCGCACGCCGGCGACGACGGTGTCATGCTCGTCGGAAATGTCGCCGACGATCTCCTCCAGAATGTCCTCCAGCGTCACCATGCCCTCCACTTCGCCATACTCGTCGACGACGAGCGCGAAGTGGGTCTTGCGGCGCCGGAACGCCTTGAGCTGGTCCGAAATCGGCCGCATCTCCGGCACGAACCAGGGCGGCAGTGCGATGCTGGTGACATCGAGTTGCGATGCGTCGCCGTCGTTGGCGCGAAGCGCCCGCAGCAGGTCCTTGGCGTGCAGCACGCCTATGATGTTCTCCGGCTTGTCACGCCAGAGCGGAATGCGGGTGTACTCGGTGGCGAGCATCTCGCGCACCAGATCTTCCGGCGGCATGTCGGCGTTGATCGTCACCATTGCGGTGCGATGAACCATGACGTCGGAGACGGCGAGATCACCGAAGCGGAAGACATTATGGATGTATTCGGCCTCGCCGCTTTCGATGATGCCATGCTCGGCGGATTCTTCCACGAGCCCTTCGATTTCGGAATCGGTCAGGATCTCGTGCTGCGAGGATTCCTGCACGCCGCACAGGCTGAGGATGCCGCGCGAGGCCGTATTGAGCAGCCAGTTGAGCGGATAGAATACCAGGTAGGACGCGTAGAGCGGATAGGCGATCCACTGCGAAACCGGCACGGGCTGGCGGATCGCAAACGTCTTAGGCACCTGCTCGCCGATCACGATATGCAGCGAGGAGAACACCAAAAAGCCGGTGAGGAACGAGGTGAAGTGGAGCGCGGATTCCGATAATCCCAGCGGCGTGAGAAGCGGCCCGAGCAGCGCGGAGACCGTGGGTTCGCCGACCCAGCCCAGGCCAAGCGAAGCCATGGTGATGCCAAGCTGGCAACACGCCAGATAGGCCTCGATGTTCTCCATCATGCCCTGCAACAGGCGCGCGCCAAAACGGTTCTGCTCGACCATGACTTTGACGCGAAAGCCGCGGCTTTTCACCAGCGCGAACTCGGCCGCCACGTAGAAGGCGTTGGCCGCCAGCAGAAAGACGGCGAGCGTCAGGTTGATCGCGACCGAGCTCATGATTGCCTCGCGATTGTTCCGGCTCCGCGCGGCGATACCGGGCCGCTATGTCCCGCCGGTATCGCGCTCATCCCGCCAATTTCTGCTGCAGGAAATCGCGCACCGGCGCCGGCTCGACGTTCGGCGCGATCACGGCGCGCCCGATCGCTTCCAGCAGGATGAACGTCAATTTGCCGCGCTTGACCTTCTTGTCCTGCGCCATCAGTGCCATCAGCGTGTCGGCATCCGCAAGACCCTCCTGCGCGAAACCCGCGACGTCCTGCAGCCGGGTCGGAAGGCCAACGGCCGCCAGGTGATGTTTGATCCGCGCCGTATCGTCATGCGAAATCCTGCCGAGCTGCGCGGAGAATTCCGCGGCCAGCACCATGCCGACCGCCACGCCCTCGCCATGAAACAGGCGATCGGAAAAGCCAGTCGCCGCCTCCAGCGCGTGCCCAAAGGTGTGGCCGAGATTGAGCAGCGCGCGCTCGCCGGTCTCGCGCTCGTCGCGGGCCACGATCGCCGCCTTGGCGCGGCAGGAGGTGGCAATCGCATGCTCGCGCGCCGCCCCGCCGGAGAAGATATCGGCGTGGTTCTTCTCCAGCCAGGTGAAGAAAGCCTCGTCACCGAGCAGGCCGTATTTGGCGACCTCCGCATAGCCGGCGCGGAACTGGCGCGGCGACAGCGTATCGAGGACCGCGGTGTCGGCGATGACAAGGATCGGCTGGTGGAACGAGCCGATCAGGTTCTTGCCCTGCGGCGAGTTGACGCCGGTCTTGCCGCCGACGGAGGAATCGACCTGTGCCAGCAACGATGTCGGCACCTGCACGAAATCGACGCCGCGGCGCAGGACCGCCGCCGCAAAGCCGGCAAGATCGCCGACCACGCCGCCACCGAGCGCAATGACGAGATCGTTGCGCTCGATCTTCGCCGCTATCAGCGCCTCGCTGACCTTTTCGAGCCCGGCATAGCTCTTCGAGCTCTCGCCCTCCTCGACCACGATGGACGAAGCGGGGATGCCCGCCTGCGCCAGCGACGCCTCGGCCGGCGCCAGCCAGCTCCTTGCCACAGTGCGGTCGGTGACGATCGCGGTGCGCACGCCAGGCCGGATCGCGGCGATGCGCGGGCCCAGCGATCGCAGCACGCCGCGGCCGATCACGATGTCATAGGCGCGCTCGCCGAGCGCAACGTCGACGATGATGGGGTCGGAATGTTTGATGGGAGCGGTCATGGGGTCGCTATCTTGTCCGGCGCAGCAGGGCAGAGTTTTGCGTGCAGTGCGTCGATGCACTCGTCGACGATCCTGTCGTGCGGCACGTCGCGCGAGAGAATGGTGAGGTCGGCGGTCCCATATAAAGGCTCGCGTTCGCCGAGGAGTCGGCTGACGGTGCCCTCGGGGTCGGGATTCTGCAACAGCGGCCGGTCGGAGCGGCGGCGCACGCGCCTCATGATGACGTCGGCATCGGCCTTGAGCCAGATCGACACCGCCTTGTCGCGGATCCGGCTCCGCGTCTCCTCGCGCATGAATGCGCCGCCACCAGTGGCGATCACGGCCGGGCCGCTCTCGAGCAGCCGCGCGATCACCCGCGCCTCGCCGTCGCGGAAATATGGCTCTCCGTGGGTTGCGAAGATTTCCGGGATTGTCATGCCGGCATGCGCCGTTTCAATCTCGGTATCAGCGTCCGTGAACGGCAGCCGCAGCCGCGCCGCCATCCGCCGGCCGATGGTGGACTTGCCGGCGCCCATCATCCCGATCAGCACAATGCAGCGCTTTCCCAGCGCCGAGGTGACCTCGGCGTCATGGGACAGGCCGGCGGGTGCCTGCGAGGCAGCTTCAGACATCAAAGACTCGCGTCGTTCCGCGGAATTGCCGCGTTTGGCGTCACCTATACTACCCTCGCCAACGCCCTTTCCAGAGAGTCTTGCAAGGAAAGGGCGAAACATGCTGGTTAGGACCGGCGGCGCAACCCGCCCTCCTTGATGGTTAATCGCTGCCCGAGACCTGGATATGCCCAGTCTGTTCCGTTTCCTGACGGTTGTCGGCATCATCGCCGGGATCGGCTATGGCGTGATCTTTGCGCTGGCGAATTTCGTCAACCCCAAGCCGCGGGAAATGACGGTGACGATCCCGCAGGACAGGTTCCTCAAGAGGTAGGGCCAGGGCTCCGCCGATGCGCGCAAAACCCTCAGACGCGAAGCTGATCACCCTGTTCCTCGACATGCTCGCGGCCGAACAGGGCGCGGGCGACAACACGCTGCAGGCCTACCGCCGCGACCTCACCGACTTCTCCGAATTCCTTGGCCGTGTCGGCCGGACCTTCGTGACATCAGACACGCAGAACCTGCGCGACTATCTCGCTGACCTCGACACGCGCGGCTTCAAGTCGTCGAGCGTGGCGCGGCGATTGTCGGCCATGCGCCATCTCCACCGCTTCCTGCTCAACGAGCGCATCCGCAGCGACGATCCTGCCGCGATCCTCTCCGGCCCCAAGCGCGGCCGCGGCCTGCCAAAGGTGCTGTCGATCGCGGATGTCGATCGCATGCTGACCAGGGCGCGGGAGCTGGCGCAGGGGGCGGACGCTTCACCACTGCAGCGGCTGCGCGCGCTGCGGCTCTATTGCCTGCTCGAAGTGCTCTACGCCACGGGCCTGCGCGTTTCCGAGCTGGTATCGCTGCCCCTCTCGGCCGCGCGGCGCGACGCGCGCATGATCGTGGTGCGCGGCAAGGGCGACAAGGAGCGGCTGGTACCGCTCAACGATGCTTCGCGGCAGGCGATGGCGGAGTATCTCGCCGCCATGCAGGCGCAGAAGTCGTCGAAGAAGCAAGGCCTCGCCACCTCAAAGTGGCTGTTTCCTTCGTTCGGCGAGAGCGGCCACCTGACTCGGCAGCATTTTGCCCGCGATCTGAAGGAACTCGCCGCCGCCGCCGGGCTGGCGCCGCGGCTGGTGTCGCCGCATGTCCTGCGCCACGCCTTCGCCAGCCACCTGCTTCACAACGGCGCGGACCTGCGCATCGTGCAGACGCTGCTCGGCCATACCGACATATCGACCACGCAAATCTATACGCATGTGGTGGAGGAGCGCCTCAAGAGCCTGGTGCGCGACCTGCACCCGCTGGCGGAAAAGCCATAGTGCTTTGATGTGAAGCGAGCGCCGGCTGGCGTGAAGAAAGCACGTCAAAAAACCAATCTCAAAAAACCAATCTATTGCAGATGCGCAAGATAATGCGCGAGCGCAACGACTTCTTCCTCGTGCAAGGGAAACGCGACTTCCGCCATCGCGGCCTGGCCGCCGCCCGAGCGAAGGCCGGCCTTGTAGTCGCGCAGCGCCTTCAAGAGATAATCCTCGCGCTGGCCGGCAAGGCGGGCCACTGCCTTGGTGCCGGCAAA
>JAEZEU010000199.1 GCA_023432885.1 Pseudomonadota bacterium
GCGCCGACGTGAGGAGCGAGATCGATCTTGTTGATGACGAGGATGTCCGACTGGGTGATGCCGGGTCCGTTCTTGCGCGGGATCTTGTCGCCGGCCGCCACGTCGATGACATAGATGAAGAAGTCGATCAGGGCCGGGCTGAAGGTCAGGGTCAGGTTGTCGCCGCCGCTTTCGAGCAGAACCAGGTCGGAATCGGGGAACTGCGCCTCCATGTCCTCGACCGCCGCCAGGTTCATGCTCGGATCTTCGCGCACCGCTGTATGCGGGCAGCCGCCTGTCTCGACACCGACGATACGCTCCTCGACCACGACGCCCCGCAGGGTGCGTTGCACATGCTTGGCGTCCTCTGTGGTGACGACGTCGTTGGTGACCACCAGAATGCGGAAGCCGAGGTCGACCAGGATCGGTGTGATCGCTTCGATGATCGCGGTCTTGCCCGACCCGACGGGGCCGCCGATGCCTATGCGCGGAATCTTCTTCATGTCATTGGCCCTTGTCAGTTCATGAACATCCGGATGTGGCCCTTCACGTGCAGGGCCGCGAGTATGTCGGTCATCGGCGCAAAAGAGGCCATGTCGTCGATCGTGGCGTCCGAGACGTCCTGATAGGTGGTTGCAACCTCGGCGGTCGCTTCAAGCAGGATCTTCTGGGTGTCGACGAACGACATCCGCATCAGGCGCAGGGCAGCCCCCAGGATGGTCGTCGCGACGCCGTATTGGTGAATGCCGAAGGCATCGCGCGCGTCGATCCCGAGCGCAGCGCCGGCGAGAGCGAGGCTGACCGGATGGGTTCCGAATGTCTCGCCTGCCTTGATGCGCCCAAACCAATCACGATCGAGTTCGTCGCCGATGATGGCTGCGGCCAGTTCGCAGAGCTTGCGGCCCATCCGCACGGTCATCAACCGCGTCTCCTCGTTGAGCTTGCGCTCGAAGCAGGCGCGGTCGACCTGCGCCAGCGTCGCGCGGTCCTGCAGCCTGGCGGCGCGATGTGCGCACAGCAGCGCCACACCGTCGCCGGTGCCGGCCTGCCGCATTGCCGTCGTCACGAACTCGCGCAACGTCGCCGGGTCATGGACTATGCCTTGCTGAACCGCCGAC
The DNA here is from genome assembly GCA_023432885.1 of Pseudomonadota bacterium. GTDB lineage: Bacteria > Pseudomonadota > Alphaproteobacteria > Rhizobiales > Xanthobacteraceae > Bradyrhizobium. Next base: position 1,098 of record JAEZEU010000199.1, read on the forward strand.
TCGAGCCCGTTCGAGAAGGAGAAGGCGCCCACAGGAAGCGCCGAGTCTCCGATCTGCAACAGATGCAACAGCTCCGGCAGAGGCCGGCGGAGGCTGTTCAGCTCAGTGATCCTAGCTTGCGACGTGGTCATGGGCGGGCTGCTCACCTTCGTGAACGTGCGAATGCGGCGTGGAGCCCGCCCCCCCGAAAAGCCGGCGCGCCTCGTGCGGGGCCATGTAGGGGATGACCTCCGCGCCGGGCGCGAAGTCGTAGCGCACGCCTGCGAGGTTGTGCGTCTTCATCACCGAGGACATGACCTTCCGGTCGACCGTAAGCGGCACGAACACCCGCGATCCCTTCACGACCGCCGGCCAATGCTGATTGCCGAGCGCGTGCCCCAGTTCGAACACCGTCGGCAGGAGGCTTTCCTTGTCGCCAGCGAGGACATCGCTGAGATCGACGACCATGACCTCCTTGAGTTCGATGCGCGCCAGGATGGCTTGCCGCGCCGCCTCGTCCCACACCAGAATGTCGCCGTCGTGCAGATGCGTGTTGCGGTCGAGCGAAAGAGCAAGTTCGACCTCACCTGCCGTCCGCTTCCGAAGCCGGCTTTTCTGCGCTTCCCACTGATCCAGCATCAGCCAGTCGATCGCCGCCCCGGCAAGACGGGTTCGCCACTCGGGGGCCTCAGCGTTTCCTAGAATCTGATCGATGATGATCATTTTATCCTCAGATTTTCTAGAACGTCATTCGCTCCGAACACTTACGGGCACGGTTCCACGTACAATTGGAGTCCCCTGTCCATGAGCCTGCATGACACTCACGATGGCCCAGACCGGATAAGCCGCCAGGCCGAGACCCAACAACAGGCGCGCGCCGGTCAGCAGGTTGGGATTCGCCGATTCGAAGAGAAATATCGACAACACGAGACAGACCAGCGTCGTGAGCACCGGTATGATCTCGATACGGCCTGCCATCGGCGCCACAGACTTCCAGACCACTGCGAGTACAAGCACCTTCGCGAGGATTGCCCAGCTGTTCATGCCAAGCCCGATCATCAGAAATCCCGCCGAATGTCGGAACGGCTCTATCGGGGACGAGGCGATGTATACCCCCCATAGCACCGTGATCAGCCCCATCAGAAAGGCCAGTCCCGGCCAAAGGACACGTTCCCTCGCGGTGTAAGTATTCTGAGTCTGACGCAGGACCGTAAAAACCAGCGCCACCAAACTGGTGCACACCATCGCCAATCCCATCATCAAATGCCCGCCGTTCGATTGGGCTTCCGGTGTCCCGGATCCGATGCCGCGCAGCAGAAAGAATGACCAGCCCCAGACTATGAGCGTCGCAATGACGGGGATGACCGACAGGCTCGCCACCGTATCGCCTCTGAACGGCGCACGAGACGCCGGCGTCGCGCCCTCGGGAAGCGATGCGTTTTCGACCAGCTGTGGAAAATGGGCGGAGGCGCTCACGACCGAGGCGATGCAGACGCAGACCATGGCCATCGCAAAGGTGACATGCCCGACCACAAAATAAACGGGCTCGGCGATATCCAGCCTCATCATCCAGATGCTGAAACCGGTAGCGACGATCGCCACCAGCCACGCGAAAATCGGATAACCATACCGGCCAACTCCGCCGAACGGATGCGCGTGCTGCCAGAGAACGGTGGCTGCATTGGCGTAAAGAGCAAGACAGATCAACGCGAACTGAAACATCGTCAGTCCGGCTGTAAGGTCATCCGGCGTACGACCCTGACGCAGAATGTAAGCGCCAAATCCCACACTGACGGCAGCGGCTGCAAGCGGCACAGCCCGGTAAATGAAATCGAATGCTGATTCGCGTGACATCATCTTGGCTCCTTGCGAGCTGCCATAAGGCTACCCAGACCCTCTCAGCTGAAGAAGTAGAGCTGGTTCAGCGAAATCGTCTTCGGCGGCTGGACCGTCGCGTGGACGCCATCGACCTTGACGGCGAATGTCTGCGGATCGACTTCGATGTTGGGCCTGAAGCTGTTCCGAACCATGTGGGCTTTGCCGAGCACGCGCGTATGCGAGACAGGACGTACGACCCTCTGAAGCCCATACCGGCAGGCGACGCCGTTATCGTAGGCCGCGCGCGAGACGAAGGTAATCGAACTCTTTGGCAGGGCCGAGCCGAACGCTCCGAACATGCGGCGGTAGTACATGGGCTGCGGTGTCGGCAGCGAGGCGTTGGGGTCGCCCATGTTCGCCCAGGCGACGAAGCCGCCCTTGAGCAC
>JAEZEU010000341.1 GCA_023432885.1 Pseudomonadota bacterium
TTCAGTGACCACGGCCACGTTGGCCGCTCCGTTGAGGAAAGTGGCGCGCAATCGCTCGGCGTATCGCGCGCTGCTCCTCGTTGCGCCCGCCCTGATACTGCTTCTGTATTTCTTCGTCGCCCTGACGACGGTGCTGTCGTTCAGTATGACGGATGCGGCGGGCCGCCTGACTTTCAGCAATTTTTCTGATTTCCTCGCCAACGCGCGGTTTCGAACGTTTCTTTTCAGGTCTGCGTGGATCGCGCTTTACACCACCGCCATCACCCTGATCCTTGGGTTTCCGATCGCCTATGTGATGAGCCGGGGATCTCAACGGCTGGCATCGATCGTGACGCTCGTGCTCGCGATCCAGTTCTTCTCGATCTATGTCGTCAAGATGTACGGCTGGATGCTCGTGCTTGGCAACAATGGTATCATCAACCGCTGGATGATGGCGATAGGATTGACCGACGCGCCCGTTAAGCTGATGTACAACGAGATGGGCGTGGCTATCGGCCTGTTTGCTTCCTCGCTTCCTTTGATGGTCTTTCCAATCAGTTCGGTGCTCCAGAACGTCAGTACGCAGTACGAAGAAGCCGCGAAGGGACTCGGCGCGAGCTCTTGGTCGGCCTTCTGGCGCGTCACGGTTCCGTTGAGCATGCCGGGCCTGGTCGGCGGCGCCGTGCTGACATTCGTCTTCTGTTTCACCGCTTACCTCACGCCAGCGCTCCTGGGCGGCGGCACGTTCCGCATGATTGGCAATCTGATCTATGACCAGGCTACGGTCGGCTTCAACTATCGGGTCGCCGGCGTCGCTGCGGTCGTGACATTGATGGTCAGTCTCTTTGTGGTGTTTGGCATCAACAGCCTCGGCGCGCGCCTGCAGAGTGGGGAACGCAAATGAGCAAAGCGTCCAGCGACCCCATCTACACTGTCAGCCTGGTCATCACCGCGATCGTCCTCTTTACGGTGACGATGCCCCTGATCGTGACGTTTGGAACGGCATTCAATCCCACCACGCAGGCAGCATTCCCGCCGACCGGGTTTTCCCTGCGATGGTTCGAAAACGTCTTCAAGCGCCCGGAATTCGTGGGGCCGTTCTACCGGAGCATGGCGCTCGCCGTCGCTTCCGGGCTTTGTGCGATGACGCTGGGCACCATGTGTGCTGTTGCCCTCACCAAGTATCGGTTCAAGGGACGTGACGCCATCGATGCCGTCCTGATGTCGCCCTTGATTGTCCCTCAGGTAATCCTTGGTCTGTCGTTCCTTGTCTTCAGCGTGCGTTTCAGGGCCCTCGGCAGCTTGGGCACGCTCATGGTCCTGCACTGCGTCCTGACACTGCCTTACGCGGTGCGCGTCATCCGCGCATCGCTGCAAAGCATCAGTCTGACTCCGGAGGAGGCGGGTATCGGTCTCGGCGCATCGCCCGCCAGAAGCTTCCTCCTGGTCACGCTGCCGCAGATCAAATCGGGCATCTTCGCGGCGAGCTTCTTCTGCTTCGTGATATCGTTCGACAACTTCACTGCGACGGCATTCCTCGCGCAGAGCAACACGACGCTCCCGGTCGAGATTTATTTCTATATCGAGACCCGTGTCGACCCCACCATCGCTGCGATGGCCGCGCTGATGATGCTCGGAACGATCTTCTTCGTGATGGTTATCGACCGCGTGGTTGGCATCAAAAAGATCACCTGATGCGGTGCGCTGACGAGTGCAGACTCGAGAGCGTAGCTTCGTCACCCGCAGGATTCGGACGCAATGCACAGTGAACACTCAGTCGTAGGCAAAAGACTTCCGCGGATGGATGGTGCGGGCAAGGTCACCGGGACGACGGGATTTGGCACCGACTTCGCGCTGCCGGGCATGCTTCATGGAAAATTGTGCCGCAGCCCGCATGCCCACGCACGCATCATCCGCATAGACACCGAGGCCGCCCGCCGAATGCCGGGCGTTCGCGGCGTGATTACCGCTGCCGACGTGCCCTGCAAGCGCTATGGGTCCTTCATAAAGGACATGGAGGTCTTTGCCTCCTCGAAGGTGCTGTTTATAGGTCAGCCTGTCGCCGGTGTGGTGGCCCGCACCGTAGAGGAGGCGGAGCGCGCCGCGGCGGCCATCCAGATCGAGTATGAGCCTCTGCCGGGTGTGTTCGACGTCGAGGCGGCGCTGAAGGAAGATAGTCCGCTCGTCCACGAAGACCTGCTATCCTATCAAGCTGTTCCAATCGTACGGCGGCAGGGAAACATCTCTAACCGTTCGATGCTACGCGTCGGCGATGTCGAAGCAGGGTTTGCGCAATCTGCGCGCATCTTCACCAACCGCTTCGAAACCAGCATGGTTCATCCCGGATACACCGAGCCGCGTGCCGCGGTGGCGACGTACGAATCGGACGGACGTCTCACGGTATGGTCGAATACCCAGCTGCCGTTCGAGCAGCAAAGCATGCTGGCCGATATCCTTCTGATTCCGGCATCTCAGATCCGCGTGATCTGCACCACGATCGGTGGCGGTTTCGGCGGTAAGCTACGCCTCGGCGTCGAGCACTATGTGGCTCTGCTCGCGAAGAATTGCGGCAGGCCTGTCAAGATGGTGACGACCACCGAGGAGGAGATGATCGCGGCGTATCCGCGTCAGCCGGTGATCGTCGAGTTGAAGACGGGAGTCACCGAAGATGGCCGCATTCTCGCCAAGCAAGGCCGGGTGATCGTCGATACTGGAGCGACTTCCGGCTCCGGCGTTGGCGTAGGCTCGAGTTCGGCTCTGATCCTTTCCGGCCCCTACAAGATCCCGAATTTGCTGATCGAGGGCCTTTCCGTCTACACGAACAAGACTCCCACCGGATCGTTCCGTGCGCCTTCGGGACCGCAGGCGAATTTCGCCGTCGAATCCCAGATGGATATCATTGCCGAGGCGATTGGCCTCGATCCGCTGGAATTCCGCCTGCGTAATATCCTGCGCGACGGGGATACTGCGCCGAACGGTCAGGTGCTGCCGAAGGTCAGCCTCGAGGAATGCTTGGTGAAGGCCGCCGATGCAATCGGCTGGTCGGATCGCAAACCCGGGCCAGGCCGGGCGAAGGGCATCGCCTGCAGCTGGTGGACGACGACGTCCGGCTCATCTGGCGTGTATGTGAAGATTACTGCGGATGGGCGAGTTCAGCTCAATACGGGATGTGCCGAAATAGGCACGGGCGCACTCACCGGCGCGTGCCAGATCCTGGCGGAGGATCTCGGCGTTAATCTCTCCGACGTCAGCGTGGTAAGCGCCGATAGCGCTTCGACGCCGTTCGACTACGGTGCGCAGGGAAGCCGGACCGCGTTTGCCGTTGGAAATGCGTGCCGCTCGGCGGCCGCCCGATTGAAAAAGGACGCCGTTGCAATTGCCGCAAGGTTGCTCGGTGTGGCGGAAGACAGGCTTTCCTACGGTCGCGGCGAGGTCTCCGGCGAGGGCAAATCGGTTACGCTAGCCAGGATCGCCGCGCAATCCCAGCTCTCGGGCGGCGGGCTGATCGCGCACGGCACCTACATCGCTCCGCCGACCGTTTATGACGCGAAGCGCAGCGAGCATATGGTGATCACCACGCTCAATTCTCCGAGCTTTCACGCGCATGCCGCAGACCTGTCGGTCGATCCGGATACCGGCGAAGTGCTGATCCATGATTATGTCGTGGCGCAGGACGTCGGTTTCGCCATCAACCCGATGTATATCGAAGGGCAGATCGAAGGCGGTGTCGTGCAGGGCTTGGGGCAGGCGCTGTACGAGGAGATCGTCAGCTATGACGGGCGTGTCGCGAACGCCAACCTGACCGATTACAAGATGCCGACATGTGTCGACGCGCCCCGTATCCGGTCAATTCTCGTCGAATCTCCAAGCGAGAACGGTCCGTATGGCGCCAAGGGCGTCGGCGAACCGCCGGTAATCGAACCGCCTGCAACCATTGCGAATGCAATTGCGGCTGCCTCCGGCGCTCGTGTTTGCAAGCTTCCCATGACGGCGGAGCGGATCGTTTCGCAGATGCCGTCGATCCGGGCAGACTCCCGTCAATCCGCCGTTGTAGAATGAAGAGCAGCAGATGAAGATCGAATCCTCGCGCCTTGACACGGTTCAAGCCTACAAGCTGCTCAGCGGCATCGTCGTCCCGCGTCCCATCGCCTGGGTCACGACGAAAAGCAGTCCGACTGTCGTCAATCTCGCGCCGTTCAGCTGCTTCACATTCGTGTCGAGCAATCCGCCGATGGTCGGATTCAATGTCGGCGTGAAGGCCTCCGGGTTGAAAGATACGGCGGTGAATATCGCCGCTAATGGCGAGTATGTTGTCAACATCGCAGACGATTCCATGATCGCCAAAGTCCATGGAAGCTCGGCAGAATTTCCGCCGGACCAGAGTGAGACAGAGAATTTGGGATTGGCGACGGTGCCGAGTGACTATATCGATTGTCCGCGGCTAAGGGACGTTCCCATCAGCATGGAATGCCGGTTCGAATCCGCAACGCGGTTCGGCCGGGGAGATACCCAATTCATCGTGGGCGAGATCATCTGCTTCCATATCCGGGACGATCTGTACCAGAGCGGCAAAATCCAAACCGCGAACCTGCGGCCGATCTGCCGCATCGCCGGCCCGAACTATGCGTTTCTCGGCGAGATCGTGACGCAGAGCGCCCTGGGCACCTGGGGCCCGCCCGGCTCGTCGACGGACTGGTAGACGGCGTGAGACACCGAGAATGGTGCAGGTGTATCCAGGCCCACCTCAAAAGACATGCGCGGTCGGCCGTTCCGATCTCGACCGGCACGCGGCTATAGGGTAGGGATCGCGCGATGGCGCGATCGATCACATACACGGCTTTGCCGAATATTCCCCTCGTGGAGCCGGGCGATGACCTGTCGATGATTATCAAGGCAGGCCTCGCAGAGGCTGCCCTTGCCCTTCAGGACGGCGATGTCATCGTGCTGGCACAGAAAATCGTCTCGAAGTCGGAGAATCGCTACGTCGATCTCGCAACCGTTATTCCTTCGCCCAGGGCAAAGGAACTCGCAGCGGTGACCGGCAAGGACCCACGCCACCTTGAAGTCGTGCTGCGAGAGTCCAGTGAAGTCCTGCGAGCCAAGCCCAACGTCATCATCGTCGCGCATCGGCTTGGATTCGTGATGGCCAATGCGGGTATCGACGAGTCCAACATCATGCAAGACGGCGGGCACCGCGTGCTGCTGCTTCCCGAGGACCCGAACCGCTCCTGTCAGCAGTTGAAGCGCCGGCTTGAGGCCGGCACCTCGGTATCAATTGGTGTCGTTATGAACGACAGCTTTGGTCGCGCCTGGCGCAACGGAGTGGTCGGCGTTGCGATAGGCACGGCAGGCATCGCCTCGCTTCACAGCATGATCGGGAAACCTGATCTCTTCGGACGTCCAATGATGGTCACCGAGATCGCTGTCGCAGACGAGCTGGCCGCCGCCGCCTCGCTCCTGATGGGGCAAGGGCGAGAGGGGACACCCGTTGTTCACGTCCGCGGCTTTATGAATCCGTCCGAGCCGTCCGATGCCTCGACGCTGATCCGCGCCAAGGCAACGGATATGTTTCGCTGAACGAGGATCCGGGTGGTGGTCGACGGACTCGACATCTTCTCAAAGAAAGTTGTAGCGATCTGTGGCGGAGTGGGGGGCGCAAAACTCGCGCTAGGACTTCAACAACTCCTGGGGCCTCGCCTTGTCGTAGTCGTCAATGTCGGTGACGATTTCGATCACCTCGGTCTGAGGATTTGTCCTGATCTGGACACGGTCATCTACACCTTGGCGCGATTGAGCGATGAGACGCGCGGCTGGGGTCGCGCGAATGAGACATGGAATTTCATGCGCGCTTTACGCGAGCTCGGCGGCGAGGACTGGTTTGCGCTGGGCGATCAGGACCTTGCGCTTCATGTTGAGCGCACCCGCCGGCTGGCCGCGGGCGAAAGTCTGACGTCAATCATCGACTCAATTCGGCGCCGCCTCGGAATTGAGGCAACGATATTGCCTGTAACTGACGACGTTCTGCGCACCAAGGTTGAGACTGACGTCGGTATTCTCGATTTTCAGCGCTACTTCGTCGAGCATCGTTGTGCCCCGCGTGTTCATTCTATCTCGTTTGAAGGCGCGGATCGAGCGCGAGTTGGTCGGGGTGTCTACGGGGCCTTAACGTCGGCGGAGCTTGGCGCCATCGTGATCTGCCCGTCAAACCCTTACCTCAGCGTCGATCCTATACTGGCTGTGCCGGAACTGCGTGCAGCGCTTCGGGCGCGACGTGTGCCAGCGGTGGCTGTTTCACCAATCATCGGTGGACAGGCAGTGAAGGGGCCGACGGCGAAGATCATGAGCGAGCTGGCGATCGAAGCCAATTCGTTGACCATCGCGACGCATTATTCCGGGCTCATAGATGGGCTCGTGATCGATGAAAGCGATGCCGCGGAGGCGGCGTCGCTGCCGGTCGTTACTCACGTTGCGCGGACATTGATGACTGATTTTGCATCGCGCGTCGAATTGGCGAGGCGCACGGTCGCTTTCGCTACGGAACTGGGCTAAGGGGCCGGCGTGGAGCGGTTAGCTTCGAGAGCCGAACCTTGCCCGCAGTCTACCTGTCCATTGAAAGTAAGGCCTCTGTCGACCCGAGATCGGAGCGGAAACCTCGGTCCGGCAGAGTTGAGCAATCACAGGCACCTCGCAACCCTATCCGGTACAATGGACTTTGCGATGTAGTGCCCAGGGGGAGCCTCCATCTTTCGAGGTGTGGTCTGCCGTGCAAAGCCGGGCAGCGCTGAATTCCCCTTTTGCCGCGCAGTCTCTTCGTGTGGGCTCATCGATGAGAAGCTCTTGCTTCTCGCGCGAGCAAAGCCATTGCATCCAGAATGGTGCTGAGCAGGCTCTAGCCATTCCGCCGTTCCGCGTCGTCGGAACAAATATCGCGTGGGAAGCTTGAGCCCGAGCTTCGCCAGAAGCGAACTCTTGAGTTCCCTGCCACATCGGGAAGGCAATATGAGAAAAGAGAATGAAAAGATCGTCGAGACAGCGACCGAGGCCCGGCAGGGCGAGCGCGGACCTACGGTGTTCAACGTCCTGA
>JAEZEU010000443.1 GCA_023432885.1 Pseudomonadota bacterium
ATCGCGGCGCCCGCGATCGAGTGGAGCACGCGGCTGCCGGAGCTTGCCTCCCGGCTGAAGGATAAGCTGCACATTTTCGACCGGCCGCTCGCGCTCTGGCAGGAGTTGCAGTCCATGCTGGGCGGCTGCGATCTTTCCGGCTTCCAGATACCGAATTTCGATTGGGTGCAGCCGACGCTGGAATTCCTGTCGCCGACCTTTACCGAATTCGTGCTGTTCTTCGTTACCCTCGTGCTGTTCATCGCGAGCTGGAAGGATCTTCGCCGCGCGCTGATCATGACTTTCGGCGACCGCGCCTGGCGCCTCCGCACGCTGCGCATCCTCAACGAGATCGAGGATCATCTCGGCGGCTACCTTATGACCGTCACCATGATCAATGCCGGCGTCGGCGTTGCGACCGGCCTGATCTGCCTCGTTGCGGGCATGCCGAACCCGGCCGGCCTCGGGGCGCTGGCGGCCACGCTGAACTACATCCCGATCATCGGCCCCGTCGTCACGTTCGCCGTGCTGGTTGTGGTCGGCATCGTCGCCTTCCCGACCCTGAGCGGCGGGTTGGTGGCGCCGATGCTGTTTACCGCCCTCACCTTCCTCGAGGGCCACTTCATCACGCCCGCGATTATCGGGCAGCGGCTGTCGCTGAACGCGCTTGCCGTCCTGCTCGCGCTGGCCTTCTGGACCTGGCTGTGGGGCCCGATGGGCGGGTTCCTTTCGTCGCCGCTTTTGATTGTCGCGCTGATCCTGAAAGAACACCTGATGCCGGCCGAAACGCCGCAGCTCCCGGAGGAATAAGGCGGTTTCGCCGGTGGAACCTCCCTCGGCAGCCCGCGTTCTAACGCAGGCAATACAACGTCCTAATCGCAGGCAAACAACTTCGGGAAGGGCAACATGTTGGACAATGCAACCGTGGAGCGTCTGGAAAAGGACGTCACCTCCGTCAAGAACGACATTTCCGCACTTACCGGCAAGGTCACCGACGCGCTCAATGCTTTCTCGGACATCGCCAGGAAGCGGGCGCGCCACGGCTACAAGCAGGCTCAAGCGACTGCTGAAGGGGCGGTCGGCGACATCTCCGAACGCGGCAGCGCGCTGATGGGGGCCGCGCAGGATGCAGCCAGCACCGTTGAAGAAACGCTGGAGGACGCCATCACGCAACGGCCGCTTGCGGCGGTCGGGCTCGCGATCGGCCTCGGATTCTTGATCGGCGTCACCTGGCGCCGCTGAGGCCGAAAATGTCGGGCCCCTACCAGACGGGACTTTGGCGCAGATGGCGGCGCTGGTGGATCGCCACGCATTTCGTGGACACGCTTTACCGAGCGAGGCGGGCGGATGTTTCAGCGCATCATCGATGACGTCAAGGAATCGGCCCGCGGCGCGGTGCGGCTGAGCTCGCTTGCGGCCGCCGCCGCCGTCGCGCTGCTCATCACCACCGCCTTCCTCTGCGCGGCCGCCTTCATCTTCGTACTGCAGCGCTACGGGGCGGTGGAGGCATGCCTTGCGGGCGCCGCCGTCTTCTTCGTGGTCACGGCGATCGCCGCTGGCTGCTACATGTCGTACAAGCAACAGATGAAGCTTCGCGCCGAACGGGCGGCAAGGAATGCGGCGCGCAGCATGCTGGCGGATCCCGCGATGCTGGCGATGGGCATGCAGCTCGTGCGCGCCGTCGGCGTCAAGCGGCTGGTGCCGATCCTGGCCGTCGGTGGTGTCGCGCTCGGCCTGCTGGCTGCGCGGGCGTCTGCGAGCCCGAGCGAGGAGCCGGCGGAGTAGGTTCTGTCCACTTGTACAATTGCCGTCACCCGCGAATGCGGTGAGGACGTCGCGGCCTCTCGGATCGTCACCGGCTTCTCCGGACATCGGATCGCTTCGCCAAGGCCACGCCGGGGCCAAGACCTCACTCGGCCGCCGAAGCTGTAGCGAAGGCGGCAGGCCGGGCGATGACAAGCCCTGTCGTTCTCACGGCGCGATTTCGCCTGAGTTGTGCATCTCGTTGTCCCTCTTTTATGAAGAGGGCGCAGGGAAAGCCGGGCGCCGACTGCGCCCGCAGTCCCGTGTGCGAAAGTCCGGCAGCAAGAGAGCACACGGGTTGAACTACAGGTACAGCCAGGACATCCCGGCTTTCCCCGCGCAATGGTTTTACGGCTTATACGTGATCTCCCCGGTGAGCGGCGGTTTTTGTCACCGTTGCCCCGCCAGCACGGGCCGGCGGGGATGGACGCCACGGTCGCGGCGCCGGGACCACACGACTTCGCCGTCCGCTGCGAACGTTTCGTCCGGCGGGCAAGCCCGCCTGACGCCCGCAGCGTCCATCGCATCCCATGCCCAACGCATCGTGACGATCGCGAAGCGTCCCTCATGCGGGCTCAGGACAGTTTGGGGTTAGATCATCGACCAATACTTCTGTAAAGCAGAATATTTTTCATCCGACGGCTTGACACGATTTCGCCAAATCGTAATTGATTTGCCCGTCGCGCCAGTTTGTCGCGGCTTATCGCCCCGGCGCAGGCCGGAGCACAGCCACGGCGGCGCGCGGTTACGCCGAGGCAGAACCCGGGAATGACGAAAAAAGACTGGACATCGCCCACGCAAAAACGCGGAAATATGCCGCCCGTTCGGGCAACCGCCCTGCCGGGCAGTTTTGTGGCGTGTCGTCGAGGGGCGTGTCGTGGGTGGGGAACGGGTCAAGAAGGTGAGCTTTGCGCTGCAGGGCGGCGGCGCCCATGGCGCGTTTGTCTGGGGCGTGATCGACCGCGTGTTGGAGGACGGGCGTGTCGGCATCGAGGCGATCAGCGCGACCAGCGCGGGCGCGATGAATGCGGTGGCGTTCGCCTCAGGCATGGTGTCGGGCGGGCCTGACGGGGCGCGGGCGGCGCTGCACGATTTTTGGCAACAGGTCTCGCAAATGGACGTGGCGTTCGATCTCTTCTCGCCATGGAATCAGTGGATCCAGGCGATGAGGCTGCCGCCGGAGTACCACCCGGTCCATGCCGCGATCCATACGCTGACCCACACCCTGCCGCCGAACCTGCTCAATCCCTTCAATTTCAATCCGCTGCGCGCGCTGCTGACGCGCGTTGTGGATTTCGAACGGCTCAATCATTCGCCTGACGCGCCGCAGCTCTTCCTCAACGCCACCAATGTGCGCACCGGCAAGCTGAAGGTGTTCCAGACGCCGTCACTCTCGGCCGAGGCGGTGCTGGCCTCCGCCTGCCTGCCGCCCTATTTCCAGGCGGTCGAGATCGACGGCGAACACTACTGGGACGGCGGTTATCTCGGCAATCCCGCGATCTACCCGCTGATCTACCGCCCCGGCACGCGCGACGTCGTCATCGCGCAGGTGACCGCCATCAGGCGCGACGAATTGCCGGCCAGCGCCGCCGACGTGCTGCACCGTATCACCGAGATCAGCTTCAATTCCTCGCTGATGCGCGAGATGCGCGCGATCGCCTTTGCAACCAAACTGATCGACGCCGGCGAGCTCAACAGCGAAAAGCACCGGCGCATGTTCATGCACTGGATCGGCAATGACCCCCTGATGTCGCAGCTCGGCACCGCAACGCAGTTCCACCCAGAATGGAGCCTGTTGTGCCGCTTGCGCGATGCCGGCCGCGACACTGCGACAGCCTGGCTGGAGAAGAATTTCGAGCATATCGGCACGCGCTCGACGGTCGACTTCGTGGAGATGTTTCTGTAGCCGGAACCACTCGCGTCCGAAGGACTTGGAAAAAAGTCTTTCGGAGGATTCCATGCGCCGTCTGTTCATCCTGCTTTGTACCATCGTGCCGTTCTCGATGGCCTCGGCCCAAACCCCTTCCGGCAAGGAGCCGGACAATACGCGGCATTCGCAACATTCGACCGGCAAGACCGAGTTGAAGGACAACGGCCAGATGCAGCCGCAGGGCCCGACCGGCCCGCTCAATACCGGCAGCGGCGGCGCGCCGGCGGAAAGTCCGCAGGGACAATCGCCGCCGAACATGCAGCCGGCGCCCGATGGTTCATCGAAGACGATCGAGGGGCCCAAATAGTTTTCAAGCGCTTCGGCGGGACTTGAACCCTGCGAAGCTTGCGCTGCAAGCGACGAAGGGTGCTTGGCCTGATGACACTGATTCTATTCGCGAGGGGACGCAGGATGGTCAAAGGCGCTGGTGCCGCCGCGTTCGCCCTCTCTCATCCGGATCATCATCGAAAGGGCAGGCAAAGCGGCCGCTCTGCCCACCCTACGAGCTTTCGTCACGGCTCTTCGCCGATGTCACGTCACACACCTGCCCGGCTGCAGCAGCTTGGCGACCTCGGTCAGCACGCTCACGACCGGCTCGCATGCGACCATCCGCTTCGCCTTGTCGGCGGCCGGCTTGATGGCGGGCTTGCCGGGGGAAAGGGTGCGCGCATCCTTCTGGACGGGGATGCGAACCAGCACCGAAGTATCGGCGAGGCTGTCGAGCCTGATCATAACAGTACGGCTCTGGCCGGCCTCCCGTGCGATGGTCTGGCGGTCGGCCTTGCCGGCGCGATTGACGGCGGAGGCGGCCCCGGCCGGTTCCGAAACCGCCTGGAAGCTTGCGGCGAGATCATGGCCGGAGGCGAACCGTACCGCGCCGAGCGTTGCGGCGCCGGCCAGCGCTACGAAAAAGATGGAAGAATTCCTGAGGGATTTCTGTGACATGGCTTTCGTCCCTCGCCGTATGGCGATCGCGGGAACAACGCCGAAGCGAGGGGCGGGTTTCTTCACGCGGCCGGTAAATTAACCGTGTGTAAGGATTCGGCGCTTCCGTCACCGGCTGCCGATGGAGCGCAATTTTTTTTCGAAACGTTTTGGAACGACTCCGGCGCCGAAGAGTCATTCCGGCAGCCGGTTATCCCCCCTGCCCCATTGACCGGCTATAGAGGGCGCGACCGTGGTGATGCCGGTCGCGCCTTTCTTTTTGGCTTTGCTTTCACGCCTTCTGCAGCGCCAGCGTGACGCCGCCGAGTGTCAGCACCATCGCCGCTACTTCGCGCAGGCCGAGCGGCTCGCCGAGAATCAGCGCCGCGGAGATTACGCCGATCACGGGGACCAGCAGCAAACCTGTCGATGCCGCGGCCGGCGGCAGACGGCGCAGCGTCTCGAACCAGGTGAGGTAGCACAGGCTCATCGGCACCAGCGTCATGTAGACGAAGGAGGCGGCGCCCAGCGGCGTGATGGCGGCGAGATCCGGATGCTCGAAGGCGATGCCGAGGACCAGCATCACGAGGCAGCCCAGCCCAACCTGCCAGGCGACCACGACGAGCGGCGGCATCGGAAAGGCTTCGCGGTTGAGCACGTTGCCGAGGGCGAACAGGATGGCGCAGGCCAGCGCCAGCGCAATGCCGGTGAGCTTTGCGGCACTGAAAACAAAGCCGCCCATCCCCAGCAGCAGTGCCACGCCAGCGATGCCGAGCAGGAGGCCGGCGACATCACGCAAGGTCGGACGCATGCGCAGGAACGGCCAGGCGAAGAGCATGGCCCAGATCGGCATGGTGTAGGCGATCAGCGCGCCCTCGCCGACGGTGACGTATTTCATCGCCATGGTGCCAAAGCCCATCCAGGCAAAGACATTGGTGAAGGAGGCGAAGACCAGCCGCCCCATTGCTCCGCGCGGGACCCTCAGCGATTCACGGCGGCCGAGCGCGAGCGCGGCGAGAATCGCGGCGGCGAGCGTGCCGGCAAGGCCCCGCGCGAACAGCGGCGGCCATTCTTGCAGCAGCAGCTTCATTAAAGGCCAGTTCAGCGCCCAGCCAACGGCGGTGACGACAAGGCAGAGGAAGCCGATCGAACGCTCGCGGCGGGAATAGTCCATCGGGGAACGCTAGCAGCACGACGGCGCGGGTTCCATGCCGGCGGGGCGCATGAGAGAGATGCGAGCGCAATACGTATCGCAATACGTATTTCGTGAGCCGGGCTTGCTGCGAAACCTGACCCGCCCAGTCGCGCATGCGAGCGGTGGATTAGCGCCTTGCGCGGCACCCGTTGAGACCGCGGACGCGGCCGGCCGACCCGCCCTGCGAATCCGTTATGCCGACGCCGCCTTCGGAGCGCGGTTGCGCGAGTTGCGCTGGAAGAACAGCGCCTGGCTCGCCACCGCCGAGACCATCGCGGGCTGGAACGGCTTCGAGATCAGGAAGGCCGGCTCCGGGCGCTCGCCGGTGAGGAAGCGTTCGGGGTAGGCCGTGATGAAGACGACCGGCACTTCGAAAGCGCGCAGCAACTCGTTCACCGCGTCGAGGCCCGACGAGCCGTCAGCGAGCTGGATGTCGGCGAGAATCAGGCCGGGCTTGCGGTTCTTGGCCAGCGCGACCGCATCGGCATGCGTGCGGGCGACGCCGATGACGTTGTGGCCGAGATTCTTCACGAGGCTTTCGAGGTCCATCGCGATGAAGGTCTCATCCTCGATGATCAGCACGTCGGTGGCGATCTCGGCGGCCATTTCGCGGCCAGCGGCATCGGCAAGGCGCCGCGTCTCTGCAACGTCGTTGCCGAGGATGAAGGCGACCTCCTCCTCGGAGAAGCCTTCCAGCGACAGCAGCAGGAACGCCTGGCGCGGCAGCGGCGTGATGTTGGACAGCCGCCGCTCCGAAGGCAGCGGCAGCGGCGTCACGTCGCTCTTGTCGTTGATCGAGACCGAATTCCAGATCTGGGTGAAAAGCCGGAACAGGCCGGCACGGGGGCCATGGCGCTCGTCCAGCAGCGACGGGTCCTGGAGCAGCGCTTCCAGCATGGCGGCAACGTAGGCATCGCCAGAGGACTGGTTTCCGGTCAGGGCGCGTGCATAGCGCCGCAGCAACGGCAGGTGTTCAGCAACTACCTGTGAACGGGACATCCCCACTCCATCCTTGTCTTTGGGTCAGCAGCCCCTGACCCGGTTGAATGCCGCCCTATGATGCGACTGGCCCCGATAACGCCGCCAGCCGCAAAAAAGTTCCAAACAAAAGTTCCGATAGCTAGGAACCAATAGCCGAACTTTGCATTACCCAATTCAGCGCGGCTGGAACCCAATGTTCCCGAAGAAATATAATTTCGAGAATTCAGGGACTTAACTCGCGGGCAAAGCGTGGATCGGATCATGAAGGAAGTAAAGTCACAAGCAAGCCAGTCGGGCGCCCCCCGCAAGCAGGGCGGGCTCAACGCAGAAATTCAGGCAAGGATCGGCCATCAACTCCGCGCCATGTATGACGACGTGGTGCGGCAGGGCGTGCCCGACCGCTTTGCGGATCTGATCCGCAAGCTTGACCAGCCGGGGACCCAGGCCGGGGGTGACACCGAAAAGAATGACGGGAGGGACTAATGCCTCTCACCAACCAACTCCGCGACGACATTTTGGCGTCGGTCCCGAGCCTGCGCGCGTTCGCGATCTCGCTTTCCGGCAATGGCGACCGCGCCGACGACCTGGTGCAGGAGACGCTGCTGCGGGCGATTGCCAATATCGACTCCTTCCAGCCCGGCTCGAACCTGCCGGCCTGGCTGTTCACCATTTTGCGCAACCTGTTCCGCTCCGACTATCGCAAGCGGCGGCGCGAGGTGGAGGATAGTGAGGGCAACTATGCCAAGACGCTGAAGACGCAGCCCTCGCAAGGCGCGCATCTGGAATTCGAGGAATTCCGCGTCGCGCTCGACAAGTTGCCGCAGGACCAGCGCGAGGCACTGATCCTGGTCGGCGCCTCCGGCTTCTCCTACGAGGACGCCGCCGCAATCTGCGGCTGCGCCGTCGGCACCATCAAGAGCCGCGTCAACCGCGCGCGCTCAAAACTTTCCGCGCTGCTGTATGTCGAGGGCGCGGAAGATTTCGGTCCCGACAACACCGTGCGCGCGGTGATCGGCGGCAACGGATAAGGCGCTCCAGGGAAGACGACAGAAAGGCGGCCGCACTGGCCGCCTTTTTTGTGTGAGCGTTTCGCCCGTAAAAAAGTGGGCGAAGGCGCCCTTGCGCCGTACCCACCCTCAGCCGCATGCCATTGAAGATGGGCACGACGCTATCGCGTCTTTGCCCGTCCGCAGATCAATGCAGACCGCCGAAAGCCCAGATCAACAACAAAATCGGAATCGGCACGCCAAGAAACCATAGCAGCATGTATCGTCCCATCAGCCTTCTCCTCCTCAGTGGCCCGATGGAGATTCAATTCGGAGGTGACGTCGTTTGTTCCGGCTACCGTGGCGGCCTGACCGGCGCGGAAAACTTCTCGGTGCGGTCGCGTTCGTTCATGTCGACGACGGTCTCCATCGGCGCGAAGAGTTCGTAGACGTAGCTGACGTCGGTGAAATAGCGCTTCGCCGTGCCGCCGAGCGCTTCCGGTGCAACGCGGTCGAGCAGGATCAGGCCGAAATCGCTGTCCGGCCGGCGCGTCGCCGCCGAGGTGTTGAACTCCTCCCAGCGGAATTGAAACGTGCTGTCCGAGCCTTCGCCCACGATCTCCCAATGGGCGACGATATGCGGATGCTTGCCGACCAGCGACAGGCCTTCGTCGGAATGCGAAGCCAACTCGAAGAACAGGAGCGACAGGCTCTGCGCGGCGCGGGCGCTGACGGTGATGTCGGGGCCGTCGACCGCGATGCGGTCGGCATGCGGGATCGAGCGCGATTCGAACAAGCCCCTGAGCTTGACGCCCTGCCACTGGCTCTCGCTGAGAAGCGTGACGACATTGGACATGGCGTGGATGCGGCCGATCAAAAGCTCGCGCGCGACCTCGATATCGGAGCCGTGCCGCAACGTGCGGGTGACGATCGACTGGATCACGGCCAGGATGTTCTTGACCCGGTGATTGAGCTCGTCGATCACGGCGGTGAGCCGTCGCTCGAAGCCGATGCGCACCTCGATCTCGCGGCTGAGCCGCAGGTTGTTGTAGACAACGTAGCCGAACAGGCCGCAGATGATCCCGGTGATGGCAAGCCCGATCGCCGCCACGATCGCGGCGGTCTGCTCCGCGCGCTGCACCGCGTTGTTCTTGGCGTAATAGGCCAGCGACCAGTCGCGGCCGCCGAAGCTGACGGTGCGCGTGATCGACGGCGCAGGACCTTCCGAGGTCGGGCGGGCGCTGACCGCGCCCTGCTCGTTGGCGATCAGCTCGCTGCCCGGGTCCTGCGGATTGCGCAGCGCCACCGAGAACAGCGAGCGGTCGTCATTGGCCAGCATCAGCGGCCCGATCTCGTAGGAGAAGCTGACGAAGCCGGCCGGCTCCGCGCCCTCCTGCAGCACGGGCGCGGCAAGGACGATGCCGATCGGGCCCTCATTGCTCAGCAGTGGCACGGGATCGGAGGCGACCGGCTTTGCTTCGGCCAAGGCCCTGGCCAGCGTCGGGCCCACTATCGAATGACCGTCGAGCACCCGGCCGGGCAGCGTGACGGTGTCGGGTCTGCGCGGCTCGATGTCCATCAGCACGTTGACCGGCGTGTCGATCGCGTTCAGGTCGAGCGGATGGTCGCCGGCGTCGCGGATCCTCGGATTGGCAAAACCTTCGCTGGCGAGTTCGCGCTGGGCTGTGGCGAGTTCATCCGGCTTCAGCCGCGCGATCCACGCGGCCACGACGAAATCGGTCTTGAAGGCGTAAATCGCCGAGCGTAGCGGCTGCAGCATGTTAGCCTTCACGGCCGCCGGCGCACGAAACAGCCCGGAAGCAACCCGGGCGAGCAGCTCGCGTTCGGTGAGACGATCCTGCACGAGGCTCGCATGCACATCGACGGCGCGCGCGAACGCAATGCTCTCGATCGCAAGCTCCTGCTGATACACGCGCCAAGCCGAGGCGCCGGAGAGCAGCACTCCGATCAACCCGATCAGACCGACGATGAAACCCAGCCGAACCACTCGCCTACCTGGACGTGAAGGGACCGCGATCAACGCAATAGAGCAGACGACGCATCCGGGTCATGCCGCGACGGCGACGACAGCTATGAACGATAAGGCAGCAAATTGCGCCGGATATTGGCGGAGCGGGCATCGGGATGCAACTGAGACTCAGCCAACGCGGACAGTCACGCCGGGTACCACACCTTGGTCACCGCGAGGCCGGAAGCTATCAACTGCTGCGACCGGATTTGGTTCCGTTGGCGCCGGAAAACCGGCCGGCAGCGCCGCACACTCACAGCCATTAACAATCATTAACGCCTGTGGCGCACATCAACCGGCTTTGGCGTTCGCCGCAGGACGCAAGCCGCCCTTGGCCTCGATGAAGGCCACAATGTGGGCAAGGCCCTCGCCTTTCTTCAGATTCGTCATCACGAAAGGCCGCTCGCCGCGCATCCTTCTCGCATCGATATCCATCTTTTCCAGCGAGGCCCCGACATGGGGGGCAAGATCGATCTTGTTGATGACAAGCAGATCGGAGCGCGTGATGCCCGGGCCTCCCTTGGAGGGGATCTTGTCGCCGGCGGCGACGTCGATGACGTAAATGGTGAGGTCGGCAAGCTCCGGGGAGAAAGTCGCCGCCAGGTTGTCGCCGCCGGATTCGATCAACACCAGGTCGAGTTCGGGAAATTTGGCCCGCATGTCGGCGATCGCGGCGAGATTCATCGAGGCGTCCTCGCGGATCGCGGTATGCGGGCAGCCGCCGGTCTCGACCCCCGCAATGCGGTCCGGCGTGAGCGAACCGGAGCGCGCCAGAAATTCCGCATCCCACTTGGTGTAGATGTCGTTGGTGATCGCCGCGATGTCGTAGCGCTCGCGCATCTGCTTGCAGAGCAGATCCATCAGCGCGGTCTTGCCCGATCCGACCGGACCGCCGACGCCGACCCGCAGGGGGCCGTGGGATTTGGCCATGTTATCTCCGTTGTTGTCCCGGCGCAGGCCGGAACGACGTAAGTGGATTCATCATGAACGAAACAACCTCGTATACTGCGTTTCGTGCCGCAGGCTGGCGAGATCGGCGCGGAATGTGGCGCTGCCGAGATCGTCGAGCGAGGCCGAATGCGCGCGCTTGGCCGTGGCGGCGACATCCGCCTCCAGCTGCGCCAGCACACGCTGGCTGTCGGTCTGGCCGAGCGGAATCAATCTGGAGCCGGCGGAAATCCAGTTGGAGACCACTGCATGCAGGAAGGCGTGCAGGGCGGCTTGCCGCGGAATGCCGTGGCCGGCGCTGACGAGGCCGACCGCGACGGGATAAACCACCCTGTCGCCGCAGGCGGCGATCACCTCTTCCAGCCCATCGCACGGCCATGCCGCGCGCGCCGTCTCGATGAAGGCGCGGCCCTGCGTCGACGTCTCGAGCTGGCGCTCGCGCGAGGGCACGAAGGCTGCCGCTAGCTCGGCGACGTCGCGCAAGGACGCATCGTCGTGCTCCGATGCGGCGCGGTGCGCCTGCGCCAGGAACACGGCGTCGCAAAAGCCCGCACCGTCCGTGAGCATGGCAGAGAGCCAGTCGTACAAGGTCGCGGCGTCCCTGACGTCGCCGGCTTCCACCGCCCATTCGATGCCGCTGGAATAGGAGAAGGCGCCGACCGGAAAGGATGGCGACAGCCAGGTCATCAGCCGGTAGAGCGCAGCCGCTTCGCCTTCGCTCATGGCGCGCGCCTGATCCGGCCCCGGGCTATTTGTGCTCATGAGCATGGGTGTCGCCGTGATGGTGCTCGTGGTCGCAATGCCCGTCATGGTGATGATGGTCGTGATGATGATGGGAATCGCCATGATGATGCGCGTGATCATGAGTATGCGCATGGTGATGGCCGCCGGGGCCGTGGCCGTGATCATGCGCGGGCGCATAGGCGCCGCCTTCGGGATCGAACGGCGCCTCGATCTCGATCACGCGCGCCCCGAGCCCCTTCACCATTTCCTCGATAACGTGATCCCTGCGGATGCGCAGGCCCTTGCCCACGATCTGCGTCGGCAGATGGCGGTTGCCGAGATGCCAGGCGATCCGCACCAGATGCGTCGGATCGGCGCCGCGGATTTCCACCAGCGGCTCAGGCGCCGCCACGACTTCGACCAGACGGCCGTCTTCCAGCACCAGCG
Organism: Pseudomonadota bacterium; assembly: GCA_023432885.1. Lineage (GTDB taxonomy): Bacteria > Pseudomonadota > Alphaproteobacteria > Rhizobiales > Xanthobacteraceae > Bradyrhizobium. The sequence goes on from JAEZEU010000443.1 coordinate 11,946, forward strand.
CGTCGCCGCCGCGCAGCGCAACGGCATTTTCAAGATCGAGCAGGAATTCGAGGCCCCGCGTGCCCATCATCGCCATCCGCCGCCGGTGGCGGTCATCGAAGTCGAGCACCACCGTGTCTGCCGGCGCTTCCGTCCAGCGATACTGTCCCCTGACTTCGGTCGCGCGGATCATGCCCGTATCGTATCCACCTTGGCGTCGCTGATGATCTCGATCACGGTCGGCGAGGCCTTCAGCGGCGCGGAATATTCGCGCCAGACCTTCATGTGCGGCGCCCGGCCGTGCGCATTGAGGTCGTCGCGCGTCTCCCAGCGCTCCACCACGACATAGGTGTCGGGATCGTGGATGCTGGTATGGCCCTCATAGGCAATGCAGCCCTTTTCCTTAAGAGTCTCGGCGATGCACTTTTTGTGCCCGGCGATGAAGGCATCGCGCCGGCCCGGCTGTATCTTCGTGGTAGCCACGACGTAGATCATTGTTCTCTCCCCTTGTTTTTTCTTAGCGCACCGTGACGTTGGCCGGCGTGATGATCTCGATCTTAGGCGGGGCGGTGATACATTTCACAACCACGCGGCCGAATGTCTTCATGTGCTCGGCGCTCCGGTGCGGCACCAGCGCCTCCTCGTTCTCCCATTGCTCGACGAATACCATCTTGGCGGGATCAGTGACGCTCTCGTGCAGATCGTAAGCGATGTTGCCCTTCTCCTTGCGGGTCTCTTCGATGCAGGCAATGGCGGCAGCAATGAAGTCGGCGCGCGTTTCGGGCTTTATGGTCAGCGTGGCAACGACGTAAATCACGTAAATCCTCCCGGCTCTTGTTTTTCGGCTATGCCGGGAGCGCTTTTAGAACATGAAATAGCGCTGTGCCAAGGGCAGCACCTCGGCGGGTTCGCAGGTCAGAAGCTCGCCGTCTGCACGCACCTCATAGGTCTCCGGGTCGACCTCGATCTTTGGCGTGGCGTCATTGTGGATCATGCTCTTCTTGGAGATGCCGCCGCGGGTGTTTTTCACCGGGTAAAGCGTCTTGCTGATTCCGAGCTTGCGCGCCAGGCCTCCCGTGACCGCAGCCTTCGACGTGAACACCACCGACGAAGCCGTGAGCGACTTGCCGAAGGCGGCAAACATCGGCTGGTAGTGCACCGGCTGCGGCGTCGGAATCGAGGCGTTGGGGTCACCCATGGGCGCAGCCACGATCGAGCCGCCCTTGATGATGCAATCCGGCTTGACGCCGAAGAAGGCCGGCGACCACAGCACGAGATCGGCGAGCTTTCCCTTCTCCACCGATCCGATCAGCTTGGAGACGCCCTGCGCGATCGCGGGGTTGATGGTGTATTTGGCGATGTAGCGCTTGACGCGGAAATTATCGTTGTCCTTGCCCTTGTCCTGCGGCAGCGCGCCCCGCTGCTTTTTCATCTTGTCCGCGGTCTGCCAGGTGCGGATGATCACTTCGCCGAGTCGTCCCATGGCCTGCGAGTCCGATGACATCATCGACAGCGCGCCGAGATCGTGCAGGATGTCTTCGGCCGCAATGGTCTCCTTGCGGATACGGCTCTCGGCGAAGGCAAGATCCTCCGCGATCGAGGGATCCAGGTGATGGCACACCATCAGCATGTCCAGATGCTCGTCGATGGTGTTGCGGGTGAACGGCCGCGTCGGGTTGGTCGAGGACGGCAGCACGTTCTTCAGGCCCGCGACCTTGATGATATCCGGCGCGTGGCCGCCGCCGGCGCCTTCGGTGTGGAAGGCGTGGATGGTGCGCCCCTTGAACGCCTTCACGGTGTCCTCGACGAAGCCGGATTCGTTCAGCGTATCCGAATGAAGCATCACCTGGACGTCGTGATCGTCGGCCACCGCAAGGCAATTGTCGATCGCCGCCGGCGTCGTGCCCCAGTCCTCGTGCAGCTTCAGCGCGCATGCGCCGGCCTTGATCATCTCGACCAGCGCGGCCGGCCGCGCCGCATTGGCTTTGCCGGAGATGCCGAGATTGACCGGAAAGGCGTCGAACGACTGAAGCATCCGCGCGATGTGCCACGGGCCGGGCGTGCACGTGGTGGCAAAGGTGCCGTGCGAGGGTCCGGTGCCGCCCCCCAGCATGGAGGTGACGCCGCTCATCAACGCATGCTCGATCTGCTGCGGGCAGATGAAATGGATGTGGCTGTCAAAACCGCCTGCGGTGAGGATCTTGCCCTCGCCCGCGATCACGTCGGTGCCGGGGCCGATCACGATGGTCACATTCGGCTGGATATCGGGATTGCCGGCCTTGCCGATCGCACTGATCATGCCTTCCTTGATGGCGACGTCCGCCTTCACGATGCCCCAGTGATCGACGATGAGCGCATTGGTGATGACAGTGTCGGCCGCTCCCTGCCTGTTGGTGGCCTGCGACTGGCCCATGCCGTCGCGGATCACCTTGCCGCCGCCGAACTTCACCTCCTCGCCATAGGTGGTGAAATCCTTCTCGACCTCGATGATCAGATCGGTGTCGGCGAGCCGCACCTTGTCGCCTGTGGTCGGGCCGAACATGTCGGCATTGACGGAACGCTTGATCTTCACGGACATGTCAGCCCCCATTTACCCTGCAGTCAGAGCACGCTTCTTGCGGCTCTTGCCGCCTCATCGAACTTGGCATCGAGTTTCGAATTGACCCCGCGGCATCCGGCAACGACGTCCTCGGCCCACATGACATAGGTTGCAAGATCGTTGCGCTCTTCCGCACTTGGATCGGCATGAATACGCGCGCGGATGTTGCTGATCTTGTCGGCGATCTTGATAAGCTTTGCGCCCGGCGATTTGTGCGGGGCGTCCGCGACCTGTCTTTGCCGGCGTTGCGCCTTGGGGAGCGTCATGTCGTCGGTGACTTCGACCACCAGCTCGGCCACACGCTCGCCGAATTTCTCGGCGAGCTCATCGCGCGTGATACCGGTGTCCTCGACCGTGTCGTGCAGCCAGCCGGCCGCAACCAGCTCGGCATCGGCTCCATCGGTGACTTCGGCGAGGATATTCGCGACCTCGGCGAGATGATTGATGTACGGCTCGTTTCCCCTGCCCTTGCGCGCCATGCCATTGTGGCGGCGCGCGGCGAGGTCAGCGGCGGAAGAGACGAGGCGGATCGGCGACAGCATGGCGACCTCCGTTTTCGACTCAACCGTGCGGTCCCTTGCAGCGTTCCCGACCGCGCGACTGACTGCTGTCAAGGCCCGCGGCTTACCCCTCTCCCCAACCCTCCCCCGCAAGGGGGGAGGGAGCCCGACCAGCGTACTCACCTCACCTCGTATCACGGCTGCCCCTGATTTTGCTGAGAGTCAGGATTGGACGCCTCCCCATCAGTCAGGGACGCACCAACGGAGGGGTTCCCTCCCCCCTTGCGGGGGAGGGTTAGGGAGAGGGGTGCCACTTGCTCCGCTGCTTCCGCAATGACTAGAGCGACACCGTCGAGATTTTTCATGACGTCGTCGTTGGTAAAGCGCAGCACACGAAAGCCGCGAGATTCAAACCAGCGATCGCGTCGCTCGTCGTGACGAATGCGCTCTTCGAAATCGTGGCTCTCGCCGTCCAATTCGACAATCAACTTGCAGGAGTGCGCGACGAAATCAGCGATATAGTTGCCAATGGGAGCCTGGCGACGGAAGTTGAGGCCCGCGAGACGATCTGCTTTCAGGTGACGCCACAACAGCCTCTCCGCGCGCGTCATGGCGCGGCGGAGCTGCTTGGCGCGGGCGCGCTGGAGTTCTGTCACCGGAGTATGCGGCATACCCCTCTCCCGACGCCAGTCAGGGACGCACCGGCGGATGGGTTCCCTCTCCCCTTGCGGGAGAGGGTTAGGGAGAGGGGTGCCACTTGCTCCGCTACCTGATGATCAACAGGAACGCGGCTCTCCACCATTGCCGTCGTTGCGCGTGTCTCGCCGACACGGTGTCGCCTTGCATCTGCCGCTGTCGCCCGCGGCTTACCCCTCTCCCCAACCCTCCCCCGCAAGGGGGGAGGGAGCCCGACCAGCGTGCTCACCTCACCTCGGGTCGTCGCTCGCGTGTTCAGCATCATCTTGCGACTTACAGCTTGCCCATGACGTCGCCGCGAAAACCGTAGATCGTGCGCTTGCCGGCGAGTGCGACCAGCTGAACATCGCGCGTCTGGCCGGGCTCGAAGCGGACAGCGGTGCCGGCGACGATGTCGAGCCGCATGCCGCGCGCTTTCTTGCGATCGAACTTCAGCGCCGGGTTGGTTTCGAAGAAATGGTAGTGCGAGCCGACCTGGATCGGGCGGTCGCCGGTATTGGCAACCGTGAGCGACACGGTCTTGCGGCCGGCATTGAGCTCGATCTCGCCTTCCTTGATGAAGAGTTCGCCCGGGATCATCTTGCCTCCTGTAATCCGGGGCGATGCACAGCTTCGAACCCGGAATCTCGATCAACAAATCTGGATTCCGGGTTCACGCTGCGCGTGCCCCGGAATGACGATCAACTAACGTATCGGCTCGTGGACTGTGACGAGCTTCGTCCCGTCCGGAAACGTCGCCTCGACCTGGATGTCGTGAATCATCTCGGGAATGCCGGGCATTACCTGGTCGCGCGTCAAGACCTGCGCGCCGGCCTGCATCAGGTCAGCCACCGTGCGGCCGTCACGGGCGCCCTCGACGATGAAGTCGGAAATGATCGCCACAGCTTCGGGATGGTTGAGCTTGACGCCGCGCTCGAGCCGGCGGCGCGCCACCATCGCGGCCATCGAGATCAGAAGCTTGTCCTTTTCGCGGGGGGAAAGATTCATGCGGAAACACTCTGGTTATAAGACTCTGTTTGTTTGAGCATGATCCTGTCCGACAACCGGCACCCATTTTTCGGGATCATGCTCAGTTCAGCCACAAGCGCGGCATCGGCGACGGCGTTGCGCGGCCGAGCACCGTGATCATGTCAGCCCGCAGCCGGGCGGCATCTTGGGCACAGAAGCGCGCCATTGCAAAGCCATTCCAGGTGGAGATGCCGACCTCGCCGCCGAAGGATTCCGCGGCATCGCGGACGCTTTCGAGGAGGGCCTCGTTCCCCGGCACGAACAGCGCCGTTGCGATAGCAGCCCCGCCTCCCGCCACGGCCGGCCTCGCCAGCTTTGCGCCGATGTCGCCATCGAGACGGACCGTCTCGGCGAACACGAGCCTGCCGCCGCGGCGCAGGCGCCAGCGGTCGACGAACTCACCCCTTTTCATGCGCTCGCCCATGGCGGCGCGGCCGAACACGACGATCTCGCAGAGCAGAAGCGAGGCGTCCTCGGCCAGATCGATGTCGATCCGCCGCGAGATCCTGGCGCAGTCGAACAGAATGGTCTCCTGTGGCAACCAGGCAAGGTGGGCGCCGCAGGCCGCCTTCAGGGAAATGTCGAGTTGCGCCGGCGCGTCCGGCGCCCGATAGACTTTCTCGGCCGCCGCCGTCGTCAGCGTGAGGCGAGCGCCTTCGCCTGCGGAAATCGCGACATCAAAGCGGTCGCCGCCGGCGATGCCGCCCGCGGTATTGACGAACATGGCGGACAGCCCCTCGTCCTCAGGCGACGGGAAGCGCACGCGCAGGGAGCCGGATTCGTGCAGGCGTCCGCGGCGGGTGACGCCGTCCTCGCAGCGGACGTCAAAACGCACCGCGCCCTGCGCGCGGTTTGCTGCGAAAATCGCCGAGGCTTCGCGCGTGTCGGTCCGCATCCATCCCCCAGGCAGCGGCCGTGGGCGGCCGCGGCAGATTGTTGTCAAAGCGCCATCTGCCGGCTGATCTCGGCCGGATCGAGATTGTTGCGATCGCAGGAGTACTTCACCGCGCCGCGGTCCATGACCGCGAAATTGTCGCCGAGCTCGCAGGCAAAGTCGAGATATTGTTCGACCAGCACGATGGCTATGTTGCCGAGGTTGCGCAGATAGGAAATCGCGCGGCCGATGTCCTTGATGATCGAGGGCTGGATGCCTTCGGTCGGCTCGTCGAGCAGCAGGAGTTTCGGCCGCATCACCAGCGCGCGCCCGATCGCAAGCTGCTGCTGCTGGCCGCCGGAGAGATCGCCGCCGCGGCGGCCGAGCATGTTTTCCAGCACCGGAAACAGCGAGAATACGTCGTCGGGGATGTTGCGCTGATCCCGCTTGAGCGGCCCGAAACCGGTTTTCAGGTTCTCCTCCACCGTCAGCAGCGGAAATATTTCGCGCCCCTGCGGCACAAATCCGATGCCACGGCGGGCACGCTCGTAGGGCTTCAGCGGATTGATGTCCTCGCCGTCGAAGGTGATGCCGCCCGAGGAGATCGGATATTGCCCGACCAGCGCGCGCAGCAGCGAGGTCTTGCCGACGCCGTTGCGGCCGAGCACGCAGGTCACCTTGCCCGGCTCGGCGGTCAGCGATACGCCGCGCAACGCCTGCGCTGCGCCGTAGTAGAGGTTGATCTTGTCGACCGTCAGCATGGCTAGCGCCCTAAATACACTTCGATGACGCGCTCATTCGACGACACCTGGTCGATGGTGCCTTCGGCGAGCACCGAGCCTTCGTGCAGGCAGGTGACCTTGACGCCGAGCTCGCGTACGAAGGTCATATCGTGCTCGACCACCATGATGGTGTGGTTGCGGTTGATCTCCTTCAGGAGTTCCGCGGTCATCTGGGTCTCGACATCGGTCATGCCGGCGACGGGCTCATCGACCAGCAGGACTTTCGGATCCTGCGCCAGCAGCATCCCGATCTCCAGCCACTGCTTCTGGCCGTGCGACAGGCTGCCGGCCAGGCGATGGCGCGCGCCGGTGAGGCGGATGGTCTCCAGCACCTTGTCGATCCGTTCCGATTCTTCCGCATTGCTGCGCCAGAACAGCGTGCCCTTGACGCTGTGATCGACGTTGAGGGCAAGCAGCAGGTTGTCCTCCACGGTCTGGCTCTCGAATACCGTCGGCTTCTGGAATTTGCGGCCGCTGCCCAGCTCAGCGATCCGGGTCTCGTCCAGCCGGGTCAGGTCGACAGTGCCGTCGAACAGAACCACGCCCTCGTCCGGCTTGGTCTTGCCGGTGATGATGTCCATCATGGTGGTCTTGCCGGCGCCGTTCGGGCCGATGATGGCGCGCATCTCGCCGGGTTCGAGCGCCAGCGACAGGTTGTTGATGGCGTGAAAGCCGTCGAAGGAAACGTGCACGCCGTCGAGATAGAGCAGCGCGGAGGTCTTGCGGGGATTCATGACGTTCATGCGCTCACTCCGCCGGATTCGGTTTCGGCTCGGCGCCGTCTTCGCGCGCGGCAGAGACCGCATCCTCGTCGCGCGCGGCCTTCCAGGGCTCCCACCACGCATTGAAGGTGCCGACGATGCCCTTGGGCAGCAGCAGCGTGACCAGGATGAACAGTGCGCCCAGCATGAACAGCCAGTAAGGGGCGAGCGGACCGGACGTGAAGAAGGTTTTCGCGTAATTGACCACGACCGCGCCGAGCGCCGCGCCCACCAGCGTGCCGCGGCCGCCGACCGCGACCCAGATCACGGCTTCAATCGAGTTGCCCGGCGAGAATTCGGACGGATTGATGATGCCGACCTGCGGCACATAGAGGGCACCGGCCACGCCCGCCATGCAAGCCGACAGCGTGAACACGAACAGCTTGTAGGATTCGACGCGATAGCCGAGGAAGCGGGTGCGAGACTCCGCGTCGCGGATCGCGATCAGCACCTTGCCGAGCTTCGAAGTGACGACCGCGCGGCAGATCAGGAAGGCTCCGATCAGCGCCGCACAGCTCAGGAAGAACAATGCGCAACGCGTGCCATCGGCCTGTACGTTGAAGCCGAGGATGTCCTTGAAATCGGTCAAGCCATTGTTGCCGCCGAAGCCGAAGTCATTGCGGAAGAAGCCGAGCAGCAGTGCATAGGTCATCGCCTGCGTGATGATCGACAAGTAAACGCCGGTAACGCGGGAGCGGAAAGCGAACCAGCCGAAGGCAAAGGCGAGCAGGCCGGGGACCAGCACCACCATCAGCGCCGCAAACCAGAACATGTCGAAGCCGTACCAGTACCAGGGCAGCTCCGGCCAGTTCAGGAACACCATGAAATCAGGCAGGGTCGGATTGCCATAGACGCCACGGCTGCCGATCTGCCGCATCAGGTACATGCCCATGGCGTAGCCGCCGAGCGCGAAGAAGGCGCCATGGCCGAGCGAGAGGATGCCGCAATAGCCCCAGATCAGGTCGATCGAGAGCGCGAGGATGGCGTAGCAGGCATATTTGCCCCACAGCGCCACGAGATAGGTCGGCACCTGGAAGAAGGAGTCTGCGGGCAGCAAGAGGTTGGACAGCGGAATCAGGATGCCGAGGCCGGCGACGATCAGGATGAAGAGCGTTGCGCCGCGGTCGAGCGATCGGGTGAGGATATGCGGCATCATGCTTCGACCGCCCGCCCCTTGAGCGCGAACAGGCCGCGCGGCCGCTTCTGGATGAACAGGATGATCAGCACCAGGATCGCGATCTTGCCGAGCACGGCGCCAGCCACCGGCTCCAGAAACTTGTTGGCGATGCCGAGGGTGAAGGCGCCGACCAGCGTACCCCAGAGATTGCCGACGCCGCCGAACACGACGACCATGAAGCTGTCGATGATGTAGCTCTGGCCGAGATTGGGGCTGACATTGTCGATCTGCGACAGCGCCACGCCCGCAATCCCCGCGATGCCCGAGCCGAGGCCGAAGGTCAGCGCATCGACGCGGGAGGTCGCGATGCCCATGGAGGCCGCCATGCGGCGGTTTTGCGTCACCGCTCGCATCTCGAGGCCAAGCGCGGTGTAGCGCAGCATGGCAAGCAGGATCGCGAACACCGCCAGCGTGAACACGAGGATCCAGAGCCGGTTGTAAGTGATGGTGATCTGGCCGAGTTCGAAGGCGCCGCTCATCCAGGAGGGATTGCCGACCTCGCGGTTGGTGGGGCCGAAGGCGGTGCGCACCGCCTGCTGGATGACGAGCGAGAGGCCCCAGGTGGCGAGCAGGGTTTCCAGCGGCCGGCCATAGAGGAAGCGGATGATGCCGCGCTCGATGGCGACGCCGATCGCGCCCGCGACCACGAAGGCGAGCGGCACGGCGATCAACAGCGAATAGTCGAAGAGCGCGGGATAGCCGGTGCGGATCACCTCCTGCACCACGAAAGTGGTGTAGGCGCCGATCATCACCATCTCGCCATGGGCCATGTTGATGACGCCCATGACGCCGAATGTGATGGCTAGCCCAATGGCGGCAAGCAGCAGCACCGAGCCGAGCGACAAGCCATACCAGGCGTTCTGCACCATCGACCACATCGCCAGATTGCCCTGGATCGAGGAGATGGCGCCTGCCACGGCTTTCGCGACCAGCGGCGGCTGATCGGTGCCGAGGCTGGTCAGGAGCGCCAGCGCGTCCTGGTCGCCGCGCGCCTTGATGACGGCGACGGCGTCGAGCTTGTCCGCCTCGGAGGCATCCGACTTGAACAGCAGGATCGCCGCCCGCGCCTCGGTGAAGGCGGTCTTCGCGGATTTGTTGGTTTCCTTGGCCAACGCCTCGTCGACGGCGGTCAGCGCATCCTCGGGGTGCGACTTGAAGACGGACTGCGCCGCGGCGATGCGCTTCGCAGGATCCGGCGACATCAGCGTCAGGCTGCCAAGCGCGGCATCCACCTGCCGGCGCAGCCGGTTGTTGAGCCGCACTTCGCTCGCACCGTCAGGCAGCTTGCCGACGGCCGCACCGGTTGTGGCGTCGATGATCTTGTCGTCGGTTTGCTTGATGAAGACCTTCTTGCTCTCGGGATCGGCGAACAGCCGCTCGTCGCCGAGCGCGCTGATGATGGGAAGGGCGAGCGGATTCCCCGACGCGGCAACCGCATCGATCGCTTCCGCAGTATCGGAGAAATCGTCGTTGGCGAACTTGGCGACTGCATCCCCGAACGGGCCCGCGAAAGCCGGCGCCGCGAAGACGAAAATCAGCAGAAATGAAAGGACAGCCGCGCGAAGGCGGTCAAATAGTGAGGCAGACACTGGACTTCCCCGGCAGGAGATCTGGAGAAGGCGGCGGCGCCGCCTTCTCCGTTGTCGTGCTTCTTTTGCGGGTGCGTTTCAGATCGGGAGCTCCTAATCAGGAACCCTGGCCGCCGCACTTGTTGAGCTTGGTGTTGTAGTTGCCGCACTTCTTTCCGACCCAGTCGCCGATCAGGTCCTTGGAGCCGTCGAGTTCCTTCGACCAGGCATCGCCGGGGACCAGGCCCGGGGTCTTCCAGACCACGTCGAACTGGCCGTTGCCCTTGATCTCGCCGATGAACACGGGCTTGGTAATGTGGTGGTTCGGCAGCATCTTCGAGGTGCCGCCGGTCAGGTTCTTGGCCTCGATGCCCGGCAGCGCGTCGATCACCTTGTCGGCGTCGGTCGACTTCACCTTCTCGACCGCCTTGACCCACATGTCGAAGCCGATGACGTGCGCTTCCATCGGGTCGTTGGTCACGCGCTTCGGATTCTTGGTGTAGGCCTGCCAGGCCTTGATGAACTTCTCGTTCTCGGGCGTCTTGATCGACTGGAAGTAGTTCCAGGCGGCGAGATGGCCGACCAGCGGCTTGGTGTCGATGCCGGCGAGCTCTTCCTCACCCACCGAGAACGCCACGACCGGAATGTCCTTGGCCTTGATGCCCTGGTTGCCAAGCTCCTTGTAGAAGGGAACGTTGGCGTCGCCATTGATGGTGGAAACCACCGCCGTCTTCTTGCCGGCCGAGCCGAACTTCTTGATGTCGGCCACGATCGTCTGCCAGGCGGAGTGACCGAACGGCGTGTAGTTGATCATGATGTCGTCCTGGGCCACGCCCTTCGACTTCAGGTAGGCTTCCAGGATCTTGTTGGTGGTGCGGGGGTAGACGTAGTCGGTGCCCGCCAGCACCCAGCGCTTCACGTCGCCGCCATCTTTGCTCATGAGGTAGTCGACGGCCGGGATCGCCTGCTGGTTCGGTGCTGCGCCCGTGTAGAACACGTTCCGCTCGCTCTCCTCGCCCTCGTACTGCACGGGGTAGAAGAGGATGTTGTTCAGCTCCTTGAAGACCGGCAGCACCGACTTGCGGCTGACGCTCGTCCAGCAGCCGAACGTTGCGGCGACCTTGTGCTGCGTAATGAGCTCGCGCGCCTTCTCGGCGAAGAGCGGCCAGTTCGATGCCGGATCGACGACGACCGCCTCGAGCTTCTTGCCGAGCACGCCGCCCTTCTTGTTCTGCTCCTCGATCAGGAAGAGGATCGTGTCCTTCAGCGTGGTTTCGCTGATCGCCATCGTGCCGGAGAGCGAGTGCAGCACACCAATTTTGACCGTGTCTTGAGCTTGCGCGAGCGGAGTGCCCGCGATTAGTGCGCCTCCCGCCAGTGCCGTCGCGGCTAGTCCCGCGAGCACGTTCCGACGTTTCAGCATGCTTTCCTCCTGTGACGGGTGAACTGACGGTTAACAGTGGTCGCAAGCCGTGTGCCAATCCGCGATCGATCTGGAATATCACGCGAGAACAGAGCATTAGGCTGGGGCTGGTTGCGGAGGATGCCGACAGGGAGCGGGTGGCGTTGATTAATTTTTAGGCAATGAATTGTGACTGCCTGCGTTTTGATCTGATGTGCCAGATGTTGCTTCGTAAGGCGGCAATCCAGGGCTTCCAGGTCGGGATATTGCCAGACTCATGGGCACCAAACCCGTGATGTGCCAACGCTCAGCGACAAGCGCCTTACGTTTTGACGTCAATGAGAAAACGGCCCCGACGGATCGCTCCATCGGGGCCGCTTGCTGTCAGTAGGCTTGTGCGCTGCCGCTCAGGCGGGCGCGAAGCAGACGATCTTCGTGCCGTCCTCGCGTGGCTTGAACACGGCTTTGACCTTCTGGCCGATCTTCACGCTTCCCGGATCGCAATCGACGATGTTGGTCATCATCGACGGGCCCTCGTCGAGCGTCACGTAGGCGATGACGTAGACGGGCTTGGCCGGGCGCATGACCGAGTACGTGTAGATCGTGCCCGTGCCTTTCGACTCCCGCAACTCGACGTCCGTCGAGAGACACATGGGGCAGACGCCGCGCGGGTAGTAGTAGGACTTCTTGCAGGGCTTGCAGTACCCGAGCACCAGCTTGCCGGCGTTGGCCGCTTCCCAGTAGGGCTCGGAGCCTGGCGTGGGCGGGACGACCGCGTAGACTTTCTCTTCAGCTGCCATCGTCGCTTACTCCCGCTCCATGATGACCGTCGCGCCCACGTGCCGCGTGCCGAGCGAGCCGCCCGTGCCATGCGCCAGCGCGATGTTGCAGTTCGGAACCTGCACTTTCGGATGCGCTTCGCCGCGCAGCTGGCGCACCGCCTCGATCACCTTGGTCATGCCGCCGCGGTTGCCGGGGTGGTTGTTGCAAAGGCCGCCGCCGTCCGTGTTGAACGGCAGCTTGCCGACGCCTGAGATGAGATTGCCGTCCGAGACGAACTTGCCGCCCTGGCCGATCTCGCAGAAGCCGAGATCCTCGAGCTGCATCACGACCGTGATCGTGAAGCTGTCGTAGACCGAGGCGTACTTGATGTCCTTGTGCTTGACGCCGGCCTCGTCGAAGGCCCGCTTGCCCGACCAACGGCCGGCCGAGAACGTCAGGTCGAGGTTTTGTCCGCCCATCTGGTGCTTCACGGCTTCGCCCGTGCCGAGAACCTTGACCAGCGGCCGCTTCAGGCTCTTGGCGATCTCGGGCTTCGTGACGATCAGCGCGCCGCCGCCATCCGAGATGACGCAGCAGTCGAGGCGGTGCAGCGGATCGGCGACCATCGGCGAGTTGACGACTTCCTCGACGGTCACGACCTTCGGCAGCATGGCGTGCGGATTGTACTGCGCGTGATGCGAGGCCGCGACTTTCACCCAGGCGAGCTGCTCGCTCGTCGTGCCGTACTGGTGCATGTGCCGCATGGCGCACATGGCGTACATGTTCGCGGTCGCGGGGCCGTAAGGGAACTCGAACTGCAGATCCGGCTGATTGGTATTGCCCATCCGCGGGTTCGTGCCGGTCTGCACACCTTCCGAGCGCGGCCGACCAGCGAGGGTCACGAGCGCGATGTTGCACTTGCCCGCAGCGATTGCCTGCGCCGCATGGCCGACGTGCACGAGGTAGGACGAGCCGCCCGTGTCCGTGGTGTCGATGTGCTTGAGCCGGAGGCCCATATAGTCGGCGAAGGAGTTGCCGCCGAGGCCGGGCGTGTCACCGGCCGCACAGAAATAGCCGTCGATGTCGTCCTTACTGAGCCCCGCATCCTCGATCGCGCCCTTGGCGACCTCGGCATGGAGCTGCGCCAGGGATTTGTCCGGCGCCTTTCGTGTCGGGTGCTCGTAGGCCCCGACAATATACGCTTTGCCCTTGGTGCTCATCCGGCCATGCTCTCCCAGAACTCCCGTCATTTTCATTCAGTTGTACACTGCTGAACCTCTACGCCTCGGCGGGTCGGCGTCAAGCCCGGCCAGGACAAGGGCCTATGCAGTCGGCGCGCGCGGCGCGCCGGGCCATCAGCGCAGTGATGGTCAGGCGTGGACATGGGCCCGTCGCGAAAGCAATTGCTGCGATGCGGGCGATCCCTATAATCGCTGGTGCGGACTGCGGGGTTTGGTGGGTCGGGCGGATATCATGCTGTTGCGCGTACTCTGGATACTGGCAGGCTATGTCCTGGCGTGCATTGCCTTTGCGTTCGTTCTGGTCGCCTTCGTCTTCACGCCGGCAGAGCTTGCAACAGCCGATGCCGGTGCCGGCCGCTTTTCCATGGCCGCCTTCCAGCTGCTCGCGAGCTCCATCCAGGTCGTGATCTTTGCCGCGCCATTGGCGTTGTTCGCAACGGCCATGGCGGAGTGGCGCGGCCTCGACGACTGGATCTACTACGCCCTGGTGGCGCTGCTGATTGCCGGTGTCGGCTTCCTGGCGCAGTACGTGAGCGAGCTGCAGGGCGCGCCGACCATCGTCAACGATTACGCCCTCACGGCATTCATGACCGGCGGCTTCGTTGCCGGCATGGTCTACTGGCTCGTTGCTGGACGGAGTGCGTCGGAGCGTCGTCGCGCTGCCGAGGCTGAGGCCGGCGACGCAGCCGCTAGAGACACCGCCGCAAAGCGCGCAGCCCGGCCCGTGACCTAAAGGGACGGTCGTCCATACGCGACGAGCCACGCCGCATTCCCTGACATCCATCGCTCGCCGGCTTGGTGCGCTCCATGCGGAACCTGCGGATAGGCATCGTCGGCGCCGGCACGGGTGGGCTTGCGGTGGCGGCTTTCCTCTCTCGCGACGGCCATGATGTTCACCTGCTCGAGCGTTTTGCCGAAGCTCGGCCCGTGGGTGCAGGGCTTCTGCTGCAGCCGACCGGGCTCGCCTGCCTTGCGCAGCTCGGCCTCGATGAGCGCGCGCTGACACTTGGCGCCGTCATCCATGATCTCGAAGGACGCACAGTCGGTGGCCGGCGCGTGCTCGCCATAGACTACCGGCAGCTTCGGCCTCACCTCTTCGGGCTCGGCATTCACCGCGGGAGCCTTTTCGCGCTGCTCCACGATGAGGTCGTGCGCCGTAGCGTGCCGATCACGACCGGCGTCGAGGCCGTTCGTGTCGAGCGACATGCGCGTCAGCGAACGGTCGTGATCGACAGGCTCGGTCGGCATCACGGTCCCTATGATCTCGTCGTCGATGCGAGCGGGATGCGTTCGCCGCTGCGCCGCGCCCTCGTCGGACGTATCCGCGACCGCCAGTTCCGCTACGGCGCGATCTGGGCGGCACTGCCGATCACCGATGGATGGCCGCATCGCGCGACGCTCATGCAGCGCTATGACGGCGCGCCGGTCATGATTGGCGTGCTGCCGATCGGGCGTTTGCCCGACGATACGACGCCGCGTTGCGCCTTCTTCTGGAGCGTGCGCGTGGACCAGCGCGACGCATGGATGGCGGCGGGGCTCGATGCTTGGAAGGCGCGCGTTTCCGGGCTCTGGCCGGCAGTGGCGCCGATCCTCGATGGCGTGCGCGTGCCGGGCGACCTCTCGTTCGTCTCTTACGCGGATGTGGTGGTCGAGCGGCCCTACTGCCTAGATCTGAGCCTCGCGGTGATCGGCGACGGCGCTCACGGCACGAGCCCGCAGCTCGGACAGGGCGCCAACCTCGCGCTCATCGACGCGCTCACGCTCGCGGCCGCGCTCGAGCGAGGCGACAGCATTGAGACGGCACTTTTGGATTATCACGCGCAGCGTCGGCGCCACGTCGCCTTCTACCAGCTCGCGAGTCGCTGGCTCACGCCGTTCTTCCAGTCGGACAGCCGGTTCCTTGGTGCAGTGCGCGATGCAACCTTCGGGCTCGCGTCGATCGTCCCCTTTGCCGAGGGGCAGATGCTGCGCACGCTCGCCGGCATCAAGACCGGGATCTTCAGCGAGCTGGATCCGGGCGACTGGAGCGAGCGCTACGCCACGAGATCCTTGCGGCTCACGACCTTTCCGGCATCGTCGAGCTCGTAGACGATCGGTGCGCCGGTCGCGAGCTCGCGCTTGACGATCTCCGCGCCAGAAAGATTCTCCAGCTTCATGATGAGCGCGCGCAGCGAGTTGCCGTGCGCAGCGACGATCACCTTGCTGCCGCTCTTGAGCTTCGGCCAGATCTCGGCGTCGTAATAGGGGAGCACGCGCGTCGCCGTGTCCTTGAGGCTCTCGCCGCCGGGCGGGGGAACATCATAGCTGCGCCGCCAGATGAGCACCTGCTCCTCACCCCAACGCTTTCTCGCGTCATCCTTGTTGAGCCCGGAGAGATCGCCGTAGTCGCGCTCGTTGAGGCGCTGGTCGCAGACGGTTTCGAGACCCGTCTGCCCGAGCTCTGAGAGCATGATCGTCAGCGTATGCTGCGCGCGGGTCAGCACGCTCGTGTAGGCGATGTCGAACTTGTATCCCGCCGCTTTCAGCAGCTTGCCGGCGCGCGTGGCTTCCTCGACGCCCTTCTCGGTGAGATCGGGATCTTTCCAGCCGGTGAAGAGATTGAGCTTGTTCCACTCGCTTTCGCCGTGGCGCACGAGGACGAGGAGGTGGGTCATGATCGCGTAATATTCCGTTGTTGGGGCCGGTGTTGGGGGCGTACTGTTCTAACGGTTGGCGCCGCTCTCAGATCCCGAGAACGTCGGCCATGGTGAATAAACCCGGACCCTTGCCGCGGCCCCAGAGCGCGGCCTTTACGGCGCCGCGGGCGAAAATGCCGCGGTCGGTCGCAAGGTGACTTAAGATCACACGCTCGCCGTCGGCGGCGAAGATGACGCTGTGCTCGCCGACGACATTGCCGCCGCGCAGCGTCGCAAAGCCGATATCGCCGCGCTTGCGTGCACCCGTATGGCCATCGCGCGAGCGCACGCTCGTCTCGGCGAGATCGACACCGCGGCCCTCGGCGGCTGCCTGGCCGAGCATGAGGGCCGTGCCTGAGGGCGCGTCGACCTTGTGCTTGTGGTGCATCTCGAGCACCTCGATGTCGAAGTCGGCGTCGAGCGCCTCGGCGACCTTGCGCGTGAGGGCGACCAGCAGATTGACGCCGAGGCTCATGTTGCCGGCTTTTATGATCGTCGCATGGCGGGCAGCAGCCTTGACCGCGGCTTCGTGCGCGGGCGTCATACCGGTCGTGCCGATGACGTGGACGATGCGCGCATTGGCGGCGAGGCCCGCGATCTCCACGCTCACCTCAGGCACCGTGAAGTCGAGAATGCCGTCCACCTTGGCGATGATGTCGAGCGGATCGGACGTGATCGGCACGCCGATCTTGCCTATGCCGGCAAGCTCGCCCGCATCCTGGCCAACGAAATTGGAGTTGGGCCGCTCAATGGCGCCGGCGACGACCGCGCCGGCAACCACGGCATCGCCGCCGGTCGCATGGACGGCGCGGATCAGCTCACGCCCCATTCGGCCCGCGGCGCCCATCACGGCCAGCTTCATCGCGCTCATTGGATCTGTCCTGCTTGACTATGCTGAGGCCCTATAGCACCGGGCCGCGCCCGCACGGAAGTGCCTGCGGCGAGGTCAGCCGCGCGCTACGTGCGCTGCGACGCAGAGCCAGCGCCCGCCCTGGCGTGCCCAGATGTCGGTATAGCGCCCGCCACCGGAACTGCCGTCGGGCTTGGTATAGACGGTGCGGGCGTGAATGATCGCGAAGTCGCCGAACAGGCGGATGTTCACGTCCTCGGGGTGCAGGCCTTTGACGCCGACCGGATTTGCGATGCGGGCGAGGAAGCCCGCACGATCGATGATCGAGCAGTCGGGGTTGGTATTCAGGAAGTCCTGGGAGAGGTTCTCGTCGAACCAGCGCACATCGGATTCAGCGACCGAGCGGACGTAGTTCTCATTGAGTGCGTGGAGCACCTCGCGGTCATTGGCTGCCATGGTTTCCTCCGCTGTTCTGTTGGCCGGTAGCATAGCCGGCGATTGCGCCCGTCCAAGGCCCTTGATGCGCCCGCCGATGGGTGAAACACTGCCTGTGCTCCGTCAACGAACGGTCGCGAAAAAATAACAACGGCACAAGGGAGGATATGATGATGAACCGCGTGAAGCGCGGTGCTGCCGCATTGGTATTTGCGGCGTGCATGATGGCGCCGACTGATGCCCTGGCCCAGAAGTCGGGCGGAATTCTCAGAACCTACAACAGCTCCAACCCGCCGAGCGCCTCGATCATCGAGGAAGCAACGATCGCGACGGCGTTCGCGTTCGCGCCGATCTTCAACAATCTCGTCATCTACGATCAAGCTGAGCCGATCAACAAGCCGGAGGTCATCCGGCCGGAGCTCGCCGAAAGCTGGTCATGGGATGCAGCCAATACGCGGCTCACGATGAAGCTGCGCCAGGGCGTGAAGTGGCACGACGGCAAGCCGTTCACCTCGGCAGATGTCAAATGCACCTGGGATCGGATTCTCGGCAAAGACCAGGACGCCTTCCGCAAGAATCCGCGCAAGCTTTGGTGGCAGGCCATCGCCGATATCGAGATCAAAGGCGATCACGAGTTCACGTTCGTGCTCGAGCGCCCGCAGGCATCCTTCCTGAGCCTGCTCGCTTCGAATATGTCGCCGGTCTATTCATGCCACGTGCCAACCCGCGACATGCGCACGAAACCGATCGGCACCGGGCCCTTCAAGTTCGTTGCCTTCGAGGCCAACAACGTCATCCGCATGGAGCGCAACAAGGAATATTGGCGGGAGGGTCGCCCCTATCTCGACGGTATCGATATCCGCATCGTCGGTAACCGCTCGACGCGCCTTCTCGCATTCTCAGCCAACGAGTTCGACATCACTTTCGTCGCGGACGTCACGGC